>DJFR01000092.1:0-7602 GCA_002432545.1 Flammeovirgaceae bacterium UBA5867
ATTTCAGGAAATAAGAGGCTGGGTTACGGGCCCGCAGATCGTAGCGGAAGTATATGGTATAACCCACACTGACCAGCTTGCTGCCATTCTCGAAAATTACCGTCCGGATTACCTCGAGTTAGGTAAAAAAGAATGGCTGGTACTGAAAGACAAAATCAATCTTCCATTTATACTTTCGATAGACTCCGGTGANNGTGAGACACTCGCTTCGATTGAAACGGAACCTAATTTTATACTCGTGCACGAGCGCAGCGATCTGGCTCAACTCGCCAACGACCACGAAATACTTCTCACGGTAGAATCCACCGAGAACATTCAACGCATCGACCAGCAATATATACACGGCATAGCACTCAGCGGCAGCAACGAAATCAAACCCGGACTGAAGCAGTACAACGAGCTATCGGAGATATTAGAGCTGCTGGAAGAAGACAATTAAATAGCTNNATAGATACATTCTATAGGCGGCCCGCAGTCTTTTTTATAGCTTCGAGCTTTGAGGTGTGAGCTTTGAGAAAAAGGCTGCAGGTTGCTGGCTTCTGGCTGCAGGAAAACGCTCACGTTAGTTTTTGCTTGCATTTATTCGTGACTCATAACTCACGGCTCGAAACTATATTTTAAATTCTGCCCACACGGCTGCGTGATCGGATGCCTGGTGTACCGGGTTTGCTATAGCTCCTTTTGTGCCGGATCGGTCTACTCCGCTGCTGATATAATTTTCGGTGAGGGCTTTTGATACAAGCAGGTAATCGAATTGCTTTTTGGTGTTTAGGTATGTGCCTTGCGGGCCGTTACGCATTATGATATTTTCAAGATGGCGCATACCGAGCAGGGGCTTTAGCGGTGCACTTCCCGGAACATCGTTCAGATCTCCGGCTACTACAACGTAATCTTTTTCCAGGTCAAATTTACTGGCGATGATGTCGTGTACACGCTGTGCCTGTATCTGGCGCTTTCGGTTACTGGATGCCGGGGTTCCGTATCCCTGACTCTTGAAATGATTGCAAAGTATATGTACCGGCTTACCGTTATAGTCGATGGTATAGATCGCGCAGTCGCGGCTGAACACTTTGTATAGCCTGTTATCGGAGCCGGCATAGGTGTCGTAGATGTGCGTTTCGATATCTACGATCGGGTAGTTTGAATAGAGGCCTACATCAATACCGCGTTCGTCATTACCGTCAATCAGCATCGCATATTTATACTTGTTCTTCAGCAATGCCCGGTTGAAATTCTCCAGGGCTATACGGCTTTCCACTTCAACGGTGCAAAGTATATCAGCTTCGAGTGAATCTACCACGCGTGCGGTTTGTTGTGTAGCGATCTCGTTTACTTCTTCTTTAATCAATTCCACCCAGCCGAGCCAGTCGTTCTTCCCTCCTGCTTTCAGTTTTATATCTCCTTTGGTTTTGGTATATAGTTTCTCCTTTACCTGTATAATTTCAAAATACTTTTCACTGACTTTTACTTCCACCCGTGTTCGTATAATGTGCCGTATCTCGGCTTCGTCACGGGCATAACTCTCTTTCCCCAAAAGCAGCGACAGCCGGTAGTAATCTTTTAAAATCAGTGCAGCTTTTTCAGACAGACCGTCCAGTTCAAAAACACGCGGGCGTTCAAATAAGTTATTCAGGTTATACGAGGCAATTTTCATCACAAAATAAGTATATAGCTATCGATTAAAAGGCTAACCGTTTTTACTAAAAATAACTGGTGTGAATGATCAAAATCCGGAAAGCGGATCAGAATAAAAGTCTTATCCAAACAATGATAACACACAACAGATATTCAAATATCCGCTATCTATACTTTAGTTTGCAACAAAAATTTAAAGTAAATATTTGCAAACACTATCTACAGGAGTATAACTATATATCTGGTAACGTAATATATACTATTGNNCTGTAGCGCCTAGGTGCGGGGATGTAATACGGCCACAGGTTCGCGTGGCAACGTAATGGTAAATATAGTGCCGCTGCTTTTGCTGCTCGTTACTTCAATGGAGCCTTCGTTATTAACCACCATTTCTTTACAGATCAGCAACCCGATGCCGGTACCTTTTTCCTGGCGCGTACCCGGGCGAGTGAAATATTCATCGCGATGAAACAATTTACCGGTTTCTTCTTCTGTCATGCCTATACCATTGTCCTCGATCATCACCTTTACCGTATCGGTATGAATTTCGCCTGTAATGCGGATCATTCCACCCTCCTTGGTAAACTTGATTGCATTTCCCAACAGGTTTCTTATAATGATCTCTACCTGGTGTTTATCAGCCCAGGCCACGAACTCGCTGGTTAACAGATTTTCGTACGTTATCTTTTTACTTTCAAGGTTGCGCTTCAACTGGCTTACCACGCGATCGGCTATATCTTTCAAAACGATTTTTCCGGGATTGATCTTAATATCGCCCAATTGCGTGCGTGCCCATTGCAGTAAATTTTCCAACGCGTTACCCGATGCCTTGATCTGATCATTCAGATCGTCCAGTAACGTTCCGAATTGTTCTGCTGTAACACCACCCATTCTATACAGGTCAACCACAGCCTGCAGGTTTGCTATAGGGCCACGCAGATCATGACTGATCACCGAGAACAATTGGTCTTTGATCCGATTCAGCCGGCCGAGCTCTTCGTTGGAATGCGATAACTCTATATTCAGTTTCTTTCGAACCTTGCTCGTATTAAATGCTATATAGGCCAGTATACTCATCAGCAGAATAATGATGCAAAAGGCGATCTGCACATACCGGTGCTGACTGATGGTGGCTATATTTGCTTCGTTGATCTGCTGCAACAATTCCAATTCACTTTGCTTTTGCCGGAACGATTGTGAAGCCTGCAGTTGTTTCAGGTTGCGACTATTGATAAGACGTTGCTTTTCTTTGCCAATCTGGTGCGCTTTACTCTGATGCTCGAAAGCTTTTTTATAGTCACCGATATCACTGTATAAACTGGCGTACGACTCATGTATATAGTCCATCGGGTTAAAGAAATCGTTGAACTTGATCTGCTTGCTGTCAATAATAAATTGCGCACTGTCGAGGTAGCGGAAAGACATGTGGTAGTTCTTCATTAACAGGTAAAGTCTGCCGAGGTGTGCATACGTCTCAATTATATTCTCCATCTCCGTAGTGTTACGGATCAGCGCCAGGTTTCGGAAATAATAATGAAGGCTGCTGTCGTAATGCTGCTCACGCAGATGTATACTTCCGATGTTTCCATCCAGTATGGCAATCCATGCAGTGTCCTTTTTAGCAACGGCTATAGCATATGCCTTTCGGAAATCCGGCAACGCTTTATCATACAGGCCCTGTTCGCGAAGAATCAGCGCCAGCCCGTTATAACAATTAATGAGTGTTCGGTGATGCAGTGAGTCACGCCCCGCAGAAAGCGTTTTATTATAGTACTCCTTTGCCTCTTCGTAGTTCTCGGCTTTGTGTTGTATCAGAGCGATCTCAAAATAACTGAGCGCTTCACCTACAGGTTTTTGTTGTTTACGGAAGAGCATAGCACTCTCCATAAAATAGACGATCGCATCGTTCATGCGGCCGTTGCCAAACATGGTTCCCGCCCAGCCGTATACACTCGGTAATATAGTTTCAGAAAAGGATTTGCTCCGCGCGATGTTTACAATAACAGTAACATCATCATCTTTAAAAGGCATCTTACCAGCATGAAACAACGTCATCATTTCGCTGAAGATCTTCTCGAACTCCTGTGGCGAAGATGCATCCTCTAGTTTGGTTATATACTGTGGAATCGATTGTCCAATGGCTTTACCTGAAACCAGGCTTACGATGATCACACTGGCAACCATCCATTGCTTAAATTCAGGTACGGTAAAGTATCGCATAACTTATTCCTAAGTTAATATGCTGCTGTCTATTAACATACAAGATAGTATATAAAATGATATATTCTACGATTCTGTACCGGCAGCAAATTACCGGCAAACGCCCGCGATACAACAATTTAAAAAAGTGTTCATCTGCTGACGATTGTTTATATTACTGACAAAAAGATGGCTCCAACAGAATTGATTCTGTTTCTGAAGAGTACAAACCAAATCTCCCCGGAACGGGCGGAAGAGATCGCGAGTCATTTCCAACCCAGGACTATCCGCAAAAATGAATTCCTCCTTACTGAAGGTCAGCTAAGCGATGCGTATTTTTTCATGCGTACCGGTTGCCTCCGGGCCTTTGCACATGATACGGATGGCAATGACGTTACTACTAATTTTTACTTCAATAACCAGGTTGTGTTCGAGGTATCATCATTCTTTAACCGGACTATATCTAAAGAGAATATACAGGCGCTTACTGATTGTGAAGGCTGGTACATAACGTACGCACAATTAAATATGCTGTTCCATTCCCTGCAGGAGTTCCGTGAATTCGGACGCTCTATATTGGTGAAAGGTTTTTCTTCACTGAAAGTACGCATGCTTTCCATGATTACCGAAACGGCTGAAGAACGTTACGCGCACCTGCTGCAAACCAATCCGAAATTATTTGAGCACGTACCGCTAAAATATATAGCATCGTATCTCGGCATTACAGACAGTTCTTTGAGCCGGATCAGAAAAGAGCTGGCAAAAAAGTAGCGTCCGCGATTTCTTGTCATTTGGCAAGATTAATTTATTATACCCTTGTTTCCTTTGTATCAAAATAATCTACTCATGGAAACAGTACCACTCTATGTAAGTGTACTCTTTGGAGGCACTACCCTGCTTACTATATTTTTGTTTTACAGGGCTACCCGTAACGCAACAGCAGCTATACTATTAATTCTACTATGGCTGATCGCTCAATCAATCGTATCAATGACCGGATTTTATACCCATACCGATGTGCTTCCTCCCCGATTCCTGTTCCTCGTGCTGCCTCCCCTGCTATTGATTCTATTGATGTTTATCACAAACTCCGGGAAACACTATATAGACAAACTCGACATAAAGGCACTTACATTATTACATTCAATACGTATACCGGTGGAGATCGTACTCTATTTTCTCGCCTTTAACAAAGCCATTCCCGAGATTATGACTTTTGAAGGAAGGAACCTGGATATACTTTCCGGTATTACCGCCCCGGTTATTTACTACTTTGGTTTTGTAAACAAGCGTATCAACAAGACTATATTACTCCTCTGGAATTTCGCTTGCCTTGCATTGCTTGTCAACATCGTTACAACGGCCATCCTATGCGCGCCCACTCCGTTTCAGCAACTTGCTTTTGAACAACCCAATATAGCCATCCTGTATTTTCCATTTGTATGGCTGCCGTGTTGTGTTGTACCGCTGGTGTTATTTGCACACCTGGTAACGATCCGAAAGTTACTCCTCTATGGAACTACAGACATGAGCCATGTTGTTACGAGCTAATAGGAATTCACTACATTTGGTAAGCTATGCAACTAAAAACCTATTCACCGTGTGCCGCGCTGAAACCGTATATCAAAACTTTCATGATCATTGAAAGTGAAGCGGGCATGGTGAATAGAATTTTACCAGAGGCATCGCTGGTTATGGCCTTTCGTTTCAGCGGCAGTATAAAATATACCCAACAGAATGAAAGTGGTGTGCTGCCGTTGTCGGTGATCTCAGGTTTACGCAAGTCACCACGCATCATGGACTATGCACAAAAGACTTCCATCCTGCTTGTGAAATTTAACGAAGGCGGTGCAACTGCTTTCTTCCGGGAGCCGCTTCACGAACTCTTTGAGACAAGTATATCACTGGATGACCTGTTTCCGCGTCATGAACTTATACTGATTGAAGAACAACTGGCAGAAGCCCATAATCATGCTGCACGAATTTCCATCATCGAACGCTTTCTGCTTTCAAAGGCGAAACTGCCCTCCGCGGATAGGCTCGTCAACTATGCCGTTCAAAAGATCAAGTCAGGCAACGGGTTAGTGCGTATACAGGAATTACTTGCAGATTTACCTACGAGCCGTGATCCGTTTGAGAAAAAGTTCAGGCGTATTGTGGGTACATCACCTAAACAGTTTTCTGCTCTTGTGCGGATGCGTCATGTCATTGACACCTATAGATCTAGTCACAGCTTAACACACACCGCTCACGCAGCAGGTTATTTCGATCAGGCACATTTTATAAAAGACTTTAAATCCTTTACGGGTGAAACACCGCATGTATTTTTCAAGTCATCGAAGTTCTGGTAATTCTTCTTCATTGTAAAAAAATTGCAGGCCTGCTAAACCTTTTCCTAATTTCAATCATCATCATACAAAGCCCACGCTGCGTGTCAGCGTACTAACATTATTGTCTATGATGAATCAACTGTTTTGCATTCTGATGTTGATGCCTGTTTATATACAGGCACAAAACAATCAGAAGATTGGCCATGCTGATTGGGAGTATATCTTTAGTCACATGCCCGAGTTTAAACAAATTGAGAACGAATTAAAGACCTACGAGCTCCAGTTACAAAATCAACTAAAATCAAAAAGCCAGGAGTTGGAAGCGAAGTATGCATCGTATCAGTCTTTACCAGCCAACACACCGGAAACTATACGCAAAGACAAGGAATCTGAACTGGCATACCTTCAGGATAACCTGGAGAAATTCAGGCGTGATGCGCAGACGTCCATACAGCAGAAACAGAACGAACTGGTTACTCCGGTGTTCACAAAAGTCGGGCAGGCAATAGAAGCTGTAGCAACAGAAAACGGTTACTCCTATATTATCAATCCGCAAATGATGGGTGGTGGTGATGTCTTGTTATTCACCGATCAGAAGTATAACATTTCTAACCTGGTGTTGAAAAAGCTCGGAGTTCCAATAGTTGAAAACAGCAAGCGCAATTGATTCTATACTTGCCGTCAGTTAGATGTATATGCTAACGATGATCTAACCGGTAACGATTATCGCTGGTACGATGAATGAGGTTAATACCCAACTTCTTTTTCAGATTTTGAATATATACATCGATGGAGGTATCGAACAGGTATATCTCCGAACCCCAAATATTTTGCAGCAGGTTTTCGTGTGAAATAACTTTACTCGGATTCTGAGCAAAGAAGAACAACAGTTCGAACTCGGGCTTGCTCAGGGTGATTTCATCGTCACCGATCTGCACCGAATTTGATTTACGGTGAATGCGCAGGTTGCCGACCTTCAGTTCTGCTATACTTTTACGAATCACAAATTTACGCTTCAACACCGTTGCAACCTTATAGGTAAGCGCACGCAGCCCGATAACTTTTTCGATATAGTCATCACCACCCGTATCAAGTGCTGCTTCGTGGTAATAGTTTTCTGATTTGGCTGTGAGGAAGAATATATAGGTATCGGCAAAACGTTTCATGCTTCGCAGCTCGCGGCATATCTCTATACCATTCGGGTGCGGCATCATGATATCGAGGATGATAAGATCGGGTGAGAAGTCTTTTGCAACGGCTACTGCATCCTGACTTTCATCAATCGTTTTAACGGTAAAGCCTTCTTTCGCCAGGTTGTATTCGAGTAATTCGAGTATATCTTTATCATCATCAACAACCAATACCCTGAAATGTTTTTTCTCTCTCATAACTTTTCTTCTCCGGCAAAATACATGACAAACGTTACCGGATGTTTATA
>DJFR01000092.1:7651-27522 GCA_002432545.1 Flammeovirgaceae bacterium UBA5867
CCAAGCTTAACAGCCCGCTCCACCGCTTCGGCCGTGATGTTATCATACTGCACCGTAACACGATCGTTGGTCTCGATCCATTCGTATATCTTTTCGATATTTTTCTTACGCATTTTTTTCAATACAGGTACACCGAGTTGCTTTAGCGATGCAGCATTGTAATGCTGTTCCAACTGCGATTTCATTGGTACCACCATCAGCTTCTTGCCGAGATATAAGGCTTCAGCAGGTGTCTCAAAACCTGCTCCACACAATACACCTTTGGCAGATGTCATACTTTCGGCAAATTCATCTTTATTAACCGGGTATACTGAAAGTTTACCAATGTGGTAGGGCTTCTTGGCGTGCTTCGAGAAAATATGCCACTTTATCTTCGGTATCTTGGCCAGCAGCGGCACGAGCTTCTTGTCATCGTACGAAGGTAAATATACGGTGTAGTGTTCTTTCTCTATATTCTTGCATTCGCGTACAGCCGAGCGAATCACCGGTGTATATATATTTTTGTCGTAGCGCTCGAAGTGAAACGATACATATTTCTCTATCGGGGCATAGTTGTGCAGCACCCACTCGCCTACCGGGTCTATCTTTTTAGGCGTTGGCACTTTCGATGACAGCAATGCCGACTGATGACTAAGCCCCACACAAGGTATATCTCGCTTGCGACACGCCCATGCGGTAATCGGCTCAAAGTCGTTTATAACCAGATCGTATTTATCTACGGGAAATTTCTTTATCTCTTTATATACTTCTTTGGAACTGTTCTGCTTGAAAGTACGGAGGAAATCTATACCCCCGCTTTTCCCAAAGAAAAAGCTGAGTCCTTTTGATTTATACTTTACCGGGTATGGTAGTTTTATATCAGCCTGAGCACCGCTAATAAATAAATCAAGGTCGCCATATTGTTGCAGGATGGGAATAATATCTTCCGCGCGGGCCAGGTGACCGTTACCTGTACCTTGAATAGCAAATAGGATTTTCACTTTTTAACCGTTAAAAATTCGTTGACAAGGTCGCGAAAAATTTCATCGTTATCGAGTCTGTCGCCCCTAAATCGTTTCGGTAATTTTATAGCCTGTGCAACTCTATCTTCTGCGTAACGGTAAATACGCCAGTTTGTACCATCATACTCCAGGCACGAAAGATTTTCAATCCAGTCGCCAGAGTTCAGGTACATCACCTCGCCTTTATCGGTCTGTATCCTTTTTATTTCCGGATGATGGATATGACCGCATACTACAAAGTCGTAACCATTTTCAATCGCTATATCTCCGGCTGTCTTTTCAAAATCGTTAATGAACTTTACGGCTGACTTTACACTATCTTTTACTCTTTTGGATAACGATATCTTCTCGCGCCCCAATTTCAACAGACACCAGTTAACCATTGTATTGATCAGGATGAGTGTATCATAACCAATCGCTCCCAACTTGGCGAGCCACTTGGAATATTGCATAGTTACATCAAATACATCGCCATGAAAAACCCACGCACGCTTGCCACTAAGTTTCAGTACAATTTTATTGTCGATGATAAATGAACCAAGCCGAAAGCCTGCGAACTTGCGCAGCATTTCATCGTGATTACCGGTAAGGTATATAACTTTGGTGTTCTTGGCAAGCAGGCCCATGATGTGCCTGATCACCTGCATGTGCGACTTGGGCCAGTAGCGCTTGCTGAACTGCCACATGTCGATGATGTCGCCATTGAGTATAATTTTCTTCGGCTTGATGGTTTTCAGATAACGCAACAACTCTTCTGCATGACAGCCGTAGGTGCCAAGGTGTATATCTGATAAAATGACGAGTTCAAGCTCTCGCTTCTTTTTCTTGCCCATGGTTACAAATAATGATTCCCCAAGACACGTATTGCCTCTCGGGGAATCCCCAAACCTATGAAGAAGTTCTTTGCTTCAAAGGTAAAGTGTCATTGTGAATTGAGATGACTTTGGTTGTTATGAAATTGTTAACACCGGGGGCGTTATTCGTTACACGTTAATCGTTATTCGGAAAGAGTGTGGATGCTATTTTGAGTAAGATATATTTGAGGATTTTCTTTTTGTGAGGTATAAAATCCAATGGCACAAAGAGCACAGAGGAGACCAGAGTTACACAAAGAAAATTTATCAGTATACTTACGAATGCTTTGTACGATTAACGATTCACGATTAACGTGTAACGGTTAACAATTAACGGATAATGGTCCTCAAGACTTTACCTTCTCCACAAGTAACTTTTCGCACACTACATTACTGATTACCTCACGATGTTTCTTCAAGTATGAGATGGTCATACTTCCATCGTATTTCTCGATGGATTCGATTTTGATATGTACCCCGAGGTTTAGTTTTTTGCTGTTCAGAAATATCAGGAAGTCTTCTGATGAGTGTGTAAGTGCGGAGAGCTTTACGGTATCACCCGGCTTGCAGTCCGAAAGTTTCTGGTATGCCTTCCAGATTATTTTCCCGTTCTTATCAGGAATCGGAGAGCCATGCGGATCTACTGTTGGATGTCCTAACAATTCATCCATGCGATCGAAGAAGACCGGAGATTTTATGTGCTCGATCTGTTCAGCGATTTCATGCACCATCTCCCAGCCAAATCCCATCTTTTCTACCAGGTACATTTCAGTAAGCCGATGCTTTCGTATTACGAGTGCTGCTTCGCGTTTGCCCTTGGCTGTGAGGGAAATAGGTTTATACTTCTCATAGTTTACAAGTCCTTGTTCGCTCAGGTTCCGCACCATGCTGTTAACCGTTGGGGTGCTTACCTGAAGTATACTGCTAAGGTCGGTTGCGCTGATCTCTCCCTGCTCGTTGGCCAGGTTAAACAATGCTTTCAGGTAGTTCTCTTCGGTTTGTGAAGCCATTAACACTATGATTTAATCTTCAAAAGTATACATATTTTTATTCAATTTAACTTGTTAGACTAATCTAACTTTATAATTTTACATATGTAAAATATGATTTAGAAAATATGAAAATAAATATCTTTACTACTCTTATTATTATTGGCCACGTGCACGCATTTGCCCAAACGGGTACTATCTCCGGGAAAGTTACCGGGCAGGGTCAGCCGGTGGCGTATGCCAGCATTGTTCTGAAAGGGACTTCCCTGGCAGATGTTACAGATGAGGCCGGTGTATATACCATTCGCAATGTTTCGTTTGGTCATTATACCGTTGTAACATCAGCTGTTGGCTTTGAACCACAGAACCGCGAGGTTTCTATATCCGCAGACCATCCAACTGCTACGCTTGATTTCAACCTGACGGAATCTGTATCTGAATTACAGGAAGTAGTTATATCAGGCACTATGAAAGAAGTGAGCCGCATGGACAGCCCTGTTCCGGTAGAAGTATATACTTCTGCTTTTTTTAAAGCGAACCCTACTCCTTCCCTGTTTGAATCTTTGCAGAACGTAAACGGTGTGAGACCACAGCTGAACTGCAACGTCTGCAATACGGGCGATATACATATCAACGGACTGGAAGGTCCCTATACCATGATCCTGATTGATGGCATGCCGATCGTGAGCGGACTCTCCACAGTATATGGTCTTACCGGTATACCACAGTCGTTGATTGAGCGCATGGAAATTGTAAAGGGCCCCGCCTCTACGCTATACGGATCAGAAGCTGTGGGCGGATTGATCAACATTATCACCAAGAAACCAGCGCTGGCGCCTATCCTGTCCGTTGATGTGATGGGAACATCGTGGGGAGAAGTTAATACTGACATCGGTATAAAATTTAATGCTACTGAGAAGACACAGAGTCTGCTGGGTATAAATTACTTTAACTATCAGAACCCGGTCGATAACAATCATGATGGCTTTACCGATGTTACATTGCAGAATCGCATTTCTGTTTTCAACAAATGGAGTTTTCAACGAAAGAATAACAAAGAATTGTCGATAGCAGCACGGTATAACTATGAAGACCGCTGGGGTGGCGATATGCGCTGGACACCGGAGTACCGTGGTGGCGATCAATTTTACGGAGAGAGTATATATACCAGTCGCTGGGAGACCTTTGGTACGTACCAGCTTCCGGTGGAAGAAAAGATAAACTTTCAGTTCAGTGCCAACGGTCATGAACAGAATTCATATTACGGAACAACCTCCTATGATGCCAGGCAATATATAGCTTTTGGACAGCTAACCTGGAACCGGCAAATAGCACAACGCCATGATGTATTGCTGGGCACAGCGTACCGATATACATATTATGATGATAACACCCCTGCCACGGTTGGGGCAGATGGCAACAATCCTTCCATCACTTCGCTGCCGGGTATATTTGTGCAGGACGAAATTACGCTGAATGAATTCAATAAACTGTTGGTGGGGCTACGCTACGACCATAACAGCGTTCACGGTGCTATCTTCTCGCCACGGTTAAACTATAAATGGACATCGCATAATAAGCAAACGGTAATCAGGCTCAGCACCGGAAACGGCTATCGTGTGGCCAACGTTTTTACGGAAGATCACGCAGCGCTTACGGGGGCACGCCAGGTTATATTCACCGAATCGCTGAAGCCGGAAACTTCGTGGAATACCAACCTGAATGTTGTAAAAAAGATATATGCTGCGAACGGTACATTTATCGGTATAGATGCCAGTGCCTTCTATACGTATTTTACAAACCGTATTATTCCGGACTACGAAACCGATCCGAACAAAATTATCTATAGTAATTTGAATGGTTCGGCAGTATCCAAAGGTATATCCATGAATTTTGATGTATCGTGGGCAAGCGGGTTTAAAATACTGGCGGGCTTTACTGCCATGGATGTAGAAGTAACGGAAAATGACGAAACCTATCATCAGCTCCTCACCGAGCGTTTCTCCGGTGTATGGAATGTTGGCTATACATTTGGCAACTCCGGTTTCTCGGTTGATTATACCGGCAATGTATATGGCCCCATGAGGCTTCCGTTACTGGGTGAATTGGACAATCGCCCGGAATATTCTCCGTGGTGGAGTATACAGAACATTCAGATCACGAAAAAATTTCAAAAGGGATGGGAACTATACGGAGGTGTTAAGAACCTGCTGAACTATACACCACCATCGAACAGTATAGCACGACCGTTCGATCCGTTCGACAAGAATGTAAAGTTTGATGATAACGGCCAGGTTATACCAACGGCAGATAATCCGTATGGTCTAACGTTCGATCCTTCCTACGTATTCGCGCCTAACCAGGGTATACGCGGATTTATAGGGGCTCGCTACATCATAAGCCAGCCCTGATCAAAGTCATACTTTGTAGCGTGCGTCTAGACCAGCAATTGTTTTTTACGTTCACACCGTTTAATGGAATCGGCTGCTGTTTCTATACTCTTTGCATCAAACGAGTTTTGTATGTGTAGGCGGAAGTAGTGAATGGCATCGTCCAGTTTACCTTGCGCCTCGCGCAGCAAACCATATTCGTTATAGATGGTTGCATAGCTGATGCCTGATACTTTGATAGCCAGTTCAAGTACGCGTTCGAGATCATCGTACTTGCGAAGTGCAGAGAGGCAATAACAGTAATTATAGTATGCAGCCGGGTATTCAGGCGAGAATTTTATAGCAAGCCTGTAATGTTCTTCGGCTTGTGTATAGTTCTTGAATTTGGTTTCGTAGAGCCACCCCAGGTGGTTGTGTGCTTTTCCGAAATCAGGTGCTTCGGCCAGTATCTCTTCCAATAAGTGCGCAGCTTCACTCAGTCGTCCTTCGCTGATCATGCGGTCGGCACTCAGAAATTTTTCTTCGAGGTAAAAATTAGTTGTCTCACTCATAAACGAAAGTTAATTATTAAAAGTGAAAACGAAGATACTTAATCGTTTCTCCTTTGGCTGCGAACGCTTCTTCGTAACGCGTCTTGATATCAAAACATTCCGGACGAAGTTCAGACGCATATACATCGCTGGTGAATTTCAAATCTTTGATGTCGGTTCTGTTCTGTGCTTCTTCCAACGTATACTCGTATAAAGTCGTATTATCGGTTTTTAAACGCACGTAGCCTCCGGGTTTCAACAGGCGTTTATACATCTCCATAAAGCGCGGACTCGTCAAACGTCTTTTTATATCACGCTTGGTCGGGCGCGGATCGGGGAATGTAAGCCACACTTCATCAATCTCACCAGGCTCAAAGAAGTTTTCAATCAGCAATATATGGGTACGCAGAAAGGCAACGTTAACAAGATTCTCTTCGACTGCTACGGTGCTTCCTTTCCATATTCTTTCACCTTTTACATCTACACCTATATAATTTCGTTCCGGAAAAAGTCTGCCGAGTCCAACCGAGTATTCTCCACGGCCGCATGCAAGCTCTACAGTAATCGGTTTATCATTTTTAAAATGTTCTTCCCGCCACTTTCCTTTAATCGTTTTATAGATCGGTTTGGTAGGTTCGATCACGTTAGGTCTTTCTTCGATGATCTTAAAACGTTCCAGTTTACGCTTCACAAAAATTTATATTCTGATTTACTAATTCAATTTTACAATCCGTCAATCTCGGCTACTACAAATGTACTTCCGCCAATGAAGATCACATCTTCTGCAGAAGCTTTCGCGCGCGCATGCTGAATGGCTTCATTTACATTCGCTATTACTTCACCTTTCAAGCCGAGCGCACGCGCCTGCTCCGCCAACAGGTTTGCATTCAGTGCACGCGGTATAGCGGCCTGGCAAAAGTAGTAGTTCGCGTCTTTCGGCAAAAGCTGAAGTACACCAGAGATGTCTTTATCTTTCACCATACCGATGATCATGAACAACTGCCGGTATGAAAGTCGTTTGAGTTGCTCTGCCACCTGTACAACACCATCGAGGTTGTGCCCGGTATCACATACGATCAATGGGTTTGTTCCCAGCTTCTGCCAGCGACCTTTGAGTCCGGTCTGTGATGTTACCTTTGCGAGACCATCGAGCAATTGCTCATCACTGATCGCCCAGCCTTTGTCATTCAATATATCAACTGCACGAAAAACTCCGGCCAGGTTTTTTTGCTGATAGATGCCTTGCAACGGTAGGGCTATGCCTGTTTGGAATGGCTTTCCGTTTTTCAACACATCGAACAGTATCGTTTGACGATCATCACGAAGCTGAACGGTATATATATCGGATGCAAAATGCAGCGGTGCCGACTCGGCTGCTGCCTTGCTTCGGAATACATCTTCAATACCGGGCTGCCGTTCACTAACCACTACCGGAACTTTCTTTTTGATGATGCCTGCTTTTTCGGTTGCGATCTTTTCCAGTGTATCGCCCAGCAGATCGGTATGATCCCAACCTATATTTGTAATCAGCGAAAGCTCGGGTGTGATCACGTTCGTGGAGTCAAGTCGTCCGCCCAATCCTACCTCGATAACAGCAACATCAACCTGCTCACGCACAAAATAATCAAACGCCATCGCTACGGTTATCTCGAAGAACGAAGGCTTCACGCGTTCGATCACCGGTTGAATACGATTTACAAAATCTACCACGAAGGCTTGCGATATTTCACTGCCATTCACGCGAATGCGTTCTGTAAATGACTTAAGATGTGGTGAAGTATATAGCCCGGTTTTATACCCTGCTGATTGCAACACGGAAGCCAGCATGTGCGAAGTACTTCCTTTTCCATTTGTACCTGCAATGTGAATGGTCTTGAATTTCTTTTGAGGATTGTCAAGTGCTTCACACAATTCTACCGTATTGGACAGGTCATTTTTTAATGCCACCGCCCCGACACGCTGAAACATGGGAAGATTCGCGTAGAGGTATTGGAGAACATCTTCGTATTGCGTGAACATGGGCGCGAAAATAATTCCTTCACACGCATTGTCCATGAATCGAGCTGCATAAGTTTCTGGCAGTTATACCGGCCTGCAACAGTTCTTCAGTTTTTAAAAGATTTTCAAAAAGTCACCCATTTTTAGACAAACAGGGTAAAACAGGAACTACCTAAAACGTTTTCGGTCATTTTTTATACAAACCAACGCCTTATTTTAACCATATTTTAAAAAAAATGGCGAATTTTGAATTACAACCAGAACTTTAAACGCCTATGAAGAAATCATTAATCTTTTTGCTGCTGCTTATCGGCTTCAGCGTGCTGGCAGTCTTCATGCCGGCAACCCCTAAACAAATTGTGACGGAGGGGATGAACGGTGGTGATATAGCCTGGATGCTGACAGCATCTGCGCTTGTATTATTAATGACACCGGGTCTTGCTTTCTTTTATGGAGGTATGATCGACATGAAGAACATTATCTATACCATGTTCCAAAGCTTTATCGCGATGGGTGTTGTTGGTGTACTGTGGATCGTAGTAGGATTCAGCCTTGCGTTCGGAGATTCAATCGGTGGACTCATCGGTGATCCTAGATCGTTCTTTATGTTCCATAATGTACTGGATGGCAAACCGTGGTCGCTTGCTCCAACCATACCGTTGGTGCTGTTTGCTTTCTTTCAATTGAAGTTCGCCATCATTACGCCTGCCCTCATCACCGGTACATTTGCTGAACGCGTTCGCTTCAAATCATATATTATATTCTTGGTATTATTCTCGCTCTTTATATACTCACCGCTTGCACACTGGACATGGCACCCCGAAGGATTCCTCTTTAAAATGGGTGTACTTGATTTTGCCGGAGGTACAGTAGTACACATGTCGGCTGGTATAGCTGCCTTGGTTGCTTCTATCTTTTTGAAAAGCAACGAAGAGAGAAAACACATTGCGCCTGCTAACATTCCATACGTATTGCTGGGTACAGGTTTACTGTGGTTCGGATGGTTCGGCTTCAATGCCGGAAGTGCGTTGAGCGCGAGTACACTTGCTGCATCTGCATTTGCTACAACAAACACAGCGTCTGCTGCTGCAGGTCTTGCATGGATCTTGTTTGATTCTGTGCGTGGTAAAAAACCTTCTGCCCTTGGATTCTGTATCGGTGCTGTTGTAGGTCTTGTCGCTATTACACCGGCTGCCGGTTTCGTAACGATTCCTTCCAGCTTGTTCATCGGTACATTTGCCAGCTTGATCAGCAACGTGATGGTACATTGGAAAACCACCAAGACTTCACTGGAAGATACACTCGATGTATTTCCTTGCCACGGTGTAGGTGGAGCTGTTGGTATGGTGATGACTGCTTTGCTAGCCAACACAGCTGTGAACGGTGCAAACACTACGGGTAACGGACTCTTCTTTGGTGAGACAGCCCTGTTCATCGTGCATATGAAAGCGCTGGTAATTGTAGTAGCCTATACATTTGTAGGTACAGGTATCTTGTTGAAAGTTACTGACCTGATCGCACCCTTAACCATCAGCCAGTCGCAGAGAACAGTTGAGCCTGCTTACGAAGAAAACCTGGTAGGTGATTTAAGTTCTGTGAAATAACAAATCTGACTTTAATAAAAATCGAAGCCCCGTTAACAGCGGGGCTTTTTTATTGGGGATTGATGCTTAACCTTTGCGCGGCAACGCGATAAGATTTACATTCGCTATACCAAGACCTTTCAAACCATGATCATTCATAACTCCTACCCTGATTTTGTTGTATTTCTATACGTGCATTTGTCGCAGGCAGACAGCAGCTACGATCCATCGGAACTCGCTGCCATCAAGAGCAAAATGAAAACGCTCTACCCTGCTGATACAGACCTGGAGAAGAAACTATATACAACAATACGGGAGTATAACTCATTTGATAAATCGAAACTGAGTGAATTGTTCCTGCAAACGGCCAAGCACTTCGGACAAAAGTCTGATCTGCCGAAAGGCAATGTGTTCGAAGCCATGCAGGACATTGTACGTGCCGATGGCAAAGTTGATCAATCGGAGACCAAAGCACTTGAAACACTGAAACAACTCATTGACATAACCGTGTAATACCGTTATGAGAGGTCTCGCCATTGTTATTCCGCTTTTGTTGCTTTTTTCGTTTGCCTGCAAAAAGCCAAACGCTTCTTTGCAAGCTGATGCGTATGCTGATATACCTCCGCTGATACTGCGCACATCGCTAAAAGATACGCTTACCAAAAAAGTACTGACAACGCTTCAGCTTAACGATACCGAAGGTGTAAAGATCAAATATCAAAATGGTAACTATGCGAGTTACTTTACGTATGAGGCTGACGGTGATGCACTGTTGCGTGCTATTGGTTCACTGCCGTTTCCGCGCTATGTAATAAAAGCTGATACTGTATGTCATGCTATATCCTTTCGGGATATAGCGTTGTTGAAGAAAAACGTAACGAACGCTGAGTATGAAGCCTCTGCTTTTTTCTGGGACATTGATGCGACAAATTACGATGTGTACGAATGTCTCAAACCACCGCTCCGACATACACTACTCATCAGCAAAACCACCCGGCAAGTATTACACCGCGCAGAATATATAGCCCAACTATAAAATAAAAAGAGGATGCCTTGAACAGACATCCTCTTTTTTATTCTATACTATATATCTACAAAGAATACCCTGAAATACTTTGCTCTATTTGCGTATTGCCAACCGATAGAGCATGATCATCATGGCTATGAAAAAGCCTGTGCCTATCAAATAATATCCACCGGCACCAAATCGATCCGTGATTACGTGCTCCACATTCAATGCGTCCATAATGTTTGGCCACAGTACGGCAAGAATCGCTACGATTACACCGGTCAATGCACCACCGGCAATAAGTCCCGTTGCAAAAAGACTTCCGCGGCCGAGCTCGTCATCCTGCGCTTTTTCTCCTTTGCGTTCTGCGCGCCAGTCAACATAACCTTTCACAGCACCACCTGCAAAAATTGGTAATGTAGTGGATAAAGGTAAATATAGTCCGATAGCGAAAGCGAGGGCTTTAATACCGCATAACTCCATCGTTATCGCTATAAATACACCCACCATTACAAACTGCCAGTCGAGGTTAAACGAAAGTATACCACGTGCCAGTGTCGCCATAAGCGTTGCCTGCGGTGCCGGATACTTGTCGCTACCAATAGCGTGCTCTATACCTTGCGCGAGCATTTCGGGCGTTGGTGTATCGAGAATGCGTACAATACCGCCAATAGCAATGGATGAGACTATTGCACCAATGAACAACGCAAGTTGCTGATAGCGCGGTGTTGCTCCTACTATAAAACCGGTTTTGAGATCTTGAGATGTACCACCTGCGTTCGAGGCTGCTATACAAATCATACCACCTACAACAAGGGCCAATGGTTCGTAAAATTTACCGGACCAACCTATACTGGTAAAGATGAGACACGTACCCATCAATGTAGCAATGGTCATTCCCGAGATCGGGTTGTTGCTGGTCCCCACCAAACCAACGATACGGCTAGACACTGTCACAAAGAAGAATCCGAAGATAACAATCAGCAAGCCGATGAAGAGTTTCTGAAGTACACTGTCACCCGGCATGATGTTGCTCGGAAGCATCGCGGTTATCAACACCAATGCTATACTCCCTATAATGACAAACTTGAACGACAAGTCATCTTCCGTACGCAATACACTGGTTTGTCCTTTATCTTTTAATGAGCCCATGCTCTCACGAAACGAGCTCACAATTGTCGGTATAGTCTTGATGAGGGTGATAAACCCGCCTGCCGCTACAGCGCCCGCACCGATCTGTCGTATATAGGCCCGGTATATAGCATCGGCATAACTACCGAAGGTATGTGTTTGTGGATCCCAGTTACCATACCCCCCCGGAGTATCCAGACTTGCCAGGTTTCCTAATTTAACAAGCTGCAGGGCAATCGTATCCGGATGAATCAGTGTGCTAAGCAGTGGCGTGATTGCCCACCATGCAAGCACCGAACCTGCTACGAGTATACCGGATATACGCGGACCAATTATATACCCCACGCCTAAATATTCCGGAGTAATCTCTCCACGCGTTGCAGCCGATGGCCAGTATTTGTTCGTCTGACTCGTAATATAGGCCGGCACTTCAGCAATGACATGAAATACTTTCTGCATCAGTGCATACGCCATCGCTATACCCATACCTGCAAAAGCAGTCTGTGCAAATACACCACCCTTTTCACCGGCTTGTAATACAGAAGCACACGCGGTTCCCTCGGGGTATGGAAGTGTTCCGTGCTCTTTAACAATGAGCGATCTTCGTAACGGTACCATCATCAATGTACCCAGCATACCACCGAAGGCAGCGAGTATCAAAATAGTGAGATAATCGAAATACGCTTCACCTATACTTACTCCGTCTTGTCCTGGAGACAGAAACAGAAATCCTGGTAAGGTAAATACTACACCGGCTGCTATGGATTCACCCGCAGAGCCTGTGGTTTGTATAATATTGTTTTCAAGTATAGTGGTCTTGAGAATTTTACGTCCGAGTGTAATGGCAATTACTGCTATTGGTATAGATGCTGTAACGGTCAGACCTGCCTTGAGCGCAAGATATACCGTGGATGCTCCGAATAGAATTCCAAAGAGCGAACCAAACAATACCGATTTTACTGTAAACTCCGGAATCCGCTGTTCCGGTGAGATGTACGGTTTAAAAAATTTATTTCCTTCCATGGTGGTTAATGAGTTCGCGTTTAGTTACTGGACGTTGCCCATGAGCTTACGAATTGGTTTACTGAATACCAGTACAATGGCACCGGCTATAAACATGATCTTTACAATGAAACCGAAAAGTTCAGTGAGTAAAGTTGGATTNNCCCATCATCTGCCCTACCAATCGCTTCGGAGAAAGTTTGGTTACACCGCTAAGTCCTATAGGGTATAAACATATCTCACCGAAAGTATGAAACATATAGGTAATGATGAGCCATGTTGGTAAAGGCTTTCCGCCTGCTATAACTATATCGGAAGCACCAATCATGACAAGATATCCCAATCCCATAAAGATCAACCCCAACGCAAGTTTAACAGGTGTGATCGGATTCAGTTTTCGTTTTGAAAGTGTAAACCACAGCCAGGTAAATACCGGCACAAAGAGGATCACAAAAAATGGAGGTGCTGATTGCAGCCAGCTTGCCGGCATGATGAACGATCCGAAACTGCGATCGGAATATCGATCGGCAAAAAGGTTAAGCGATGAGCCCTGTCCTTCGTAGCCGGTATAAAACATAGTTGTGATAAGGAACATCAGGAAGATGGCAAACACTTTTTTCTTCTCATCGCCATCAAGTTTCTCAAACAAGAATACATATATAAAGTATATCAGCACCGATATACCAATAACAACACCGGAAGCACTTGCAAATACAACTGGGTTAATGGTGATGGTTCGCGTTAACAGCAAGGCAACAAATACAATGAGCGCTATACTGATGATCCACAAGCCCATGCGAATAGAAGTCTCGCGCTTTTTCTGCTGTGCAGCATCGGGTAAACGTGCGGGCTCCAGGCCTGCGTTGCCTAAATATTTTTCAGTGAGTTTGAATTGAATCAATCCGAAGATCATACCGACTCCGGCAGCAGCAAATCCATAGTGCCAGTTTACATTTTCGCCGAGGTAGCCCACAATGATCGGAGAAATCAATGCACCTGAATTTATACCCATGAAGAATACCGAGAACCCTGCATCACGTCTCACCTGTTCATCAGGCGGGTATATCTCCCCTACCATACTGCTGATGTTTGGTTTGAGTAAACCGGTACCAATGGTGATGAGTAATAAACCTATAAAGAATGTCTCCGTTGTTGGAAGTGCTAAACAGATGTGACCGAGTGCAATGATGCAGCCGCCATAAAATATAGACTTGCGCAGACCGAAGAACTTATCGGCAAGCCAGCCACCCGGTAAAGCAAGCAGGTAAACAAACATGGTATAAAGTCCATAAACGGCACCACCGGTCTTGTCATCCAGCCCCATACCGCCCCGCTCCACCGAAGCCACCATGTAAAGTAACAGGAGCGCACGCATACCATAGTAGCTGAAGCGCTCCCACATTTCCGTAAAGAATAAGGTAGCCAGTCCGCGAGGATGGCCAAAAAATGTTTTTTCTTGACTCATTTAAACAAAAAGGTCAGGTAGGTAAAATAAAATATTGCTTGCGGTTCTTTAAACCGGCTTGAAAGTAGGCCGATAAATCCATTTTCGCAAATAGTGTTTGTTCACCGCAACCAGAAACAAAATATAATTGCAAACGATTGAAACGATTTTTAATTGCCCATACCTTTGCGCATAACTCATTAACCCAAATTGATCATGCTGGAATTCGGAATCAGATCCCGATCAGTCGGAATCGAACACCTCGGTATTTCCGATGGAAAAGCCTACTGGAACCTCTCCCCCGAACAACTTACCATGATGGCACTTGACAGCGGTGATGCAAAGATCACGAGCAGTGGTGCTGTTGCCATTCACACCGGGGAGTTCACGGGTAGGTCACCTAAAGACAAATTCACGGTTAAAGACAGTGTCACCGAAAAGACTGTCTGGTGGAACAACTTTAATATACCGTTTGATGCTGCACGATTTGACAAGCTCTATAAAAAGATGCTGCAGTATTTTAAAGGTAAAGATTTCTTTGTGCGCGATGTATATGCCTGCGCTGATCCGCGCTATCGCATGAACATTCGCGTGATCAATGAATATGCGTGGTCCAATCTCTTCGTGTATAACATGTTTATCAGACCAAACGAAGATGAACTGAAGAGCTTTGAACCGGAGTGGCTCGTGTTGAATGCACCGGGCTTTCATGCTGTGCCGGATGAAGACGGAACTCGTCAGCATAATTTCTCGATCATTGATTTTTCACGCAAGATCATTCTCATTGGCGGAAGCGGATATACCGGGGAAATCAAGAAAGGAATTTTCTCTGCGCTGAATTTTATTTTACCACATCAGAAAAATGTTCTCTCGATGCATTGCTCTGCCAACACAGGCAAGCAAGGCGACACTGCTATATTTTTCGGATTGTCGGGAACCGGTAAGACAACCTTATCGGCTGACCCGAACCGGAAACTGATTGGTGATGATGAACACGGATGGACAGAAGATAATGTGATCTTCAATTTCGAAGGCGGGTGTTACGCCAAGACAATCGATTTGTCGGAAGAGAAAGAACCGGATATATATAATGCTATACGGTCGGGTGCACTGCTTGAAAATGTAGGCTTCCGAAAAGGCTCCAACGAAGTTGACTTCACCGACAGCAAGCTTACCGAGAACACGCGTGTGAGCTATCCGCTGGAGTTCATTCAAAATATAGCACAGCCGTCTGTTGGTAAAAATCCGAAAAATATATTCTTCCTTACCTGCGATGCATTTGGAGTTCTGCCTCCTATTGCCAAACTTACACCAGGGCAGGCAGCATTTCACTTTATATCAGGCTATACCGCGAAGGTAGCGGGCACAGAAGCCGATGTAATAGAACCAACCATGACATTCAGTGCATGCTTTGGTGCACCGTTCATGCCGCTGCATCCTACGGTATATGCCGAAATGCTGAGCAAGAAAATGAAAGAAGCCAACGTAAATGTATGGCTGGTAAATACAGGCTGGTCAGGCGGAGCGTATGGTGTTGGCGAGCGCATGAGTCTTAAACATACACGCGCGCTCATTACCGCAGCACTCAATGGAGACCTTGATAAAGTATCGTATAAAAATCATGACGTGTTTGGTATAGCGATGCCAGCATCGTGTCCGAATGTTCCGACAGAAATACTGGACCCGCGAAACACGTGGAGTGATAAAGATGCATACGATCATAAAACACAATTTCTAGCAGAGTCCTTTCTTAAAAATTTTGAGAAATTCTCTGAAAACGCCAATGCCGAAATATTGGCAGGTGCACCTCACGTAAAGATGCACGCACAATAACCAGTTGTTGGCTTGATCAGGTAGGGATTGATTGAGAAGCCGCCCCGAACGTATTATCGGGGGCGGCTTTTTTTATTTAACGGCGTCATGCTCCATTCGTATAAATTATCGCCCGTTCATGGTAAACGAAACGCAGTTGAAACATTTGGTTTATTATACTGCGGACAGTATTAAATAAAGTTTTACCTAAAAAAAGCCAAATTAGTATGAAGTTGAAGTTTTTTAGCCTGGTGTGTTTCATGGCGCTTTTTTCTACCAAGTTATTCGCACAAGATGCTGCGGCCATTACGGATGAGGAGTTGAAAAAGTATGCGATTGCCATGGACTCAGTAAATGAGATGCAAGCGGTTCTGTCGGGAGAGATTAAGGAAATGGTAACAACGAGTCAGAGTATATCTGCACAACGTTACAATGAACTCTTCAAGATTATTAATGATGAAGGTAAACTTCTGGAAGCAGGTGCTACACCGGAAGAGATCAGTTTTGTAAAAGAAGTTATCGCGAAGAGAGATGCCGGTACTGCCAAGATCAAGGAAACGTACCAGCTGCTGGCGAAGGACTTTGTTGGTGCCGCTGCATTTAACAAAGTAAGAAAAGCCATCAGTAGTGATGAAGGTCTGAAGACCAAGTATCAATCACTCATGGACGAGCTCGCGAAAGACAATGCTGTGAACTAACAAGTGTCACAAAGTATACAAGCAAGAGGCTGCCTTACGGTGGCCTCTTCTTTTTTATACCACCCCTCAAACGGTATATATAGGTTGGTTATGGTTTGATTGGCAAAGCACTACGGATGTAAGTTTTTCACATCAAGCTTAATGTTCTGGTAAAGTTGTAATATCTTTAATGTCATATATTTGCAGACCAAAACCAAGTTGCAAAAATGCGTGATCTTCTGAAGCCTTTCCTACTCTCCGCCTTATTGTTGCTCACGGCTATCGCTGCACACGCCCAACTCGATGGACTATTCGCTCCGTTTGATTGTCGCGAACATGCTGAATTCTTTTATAATGAACCTGTGCCCGAGCCGGTCGTTGAAGAACAACCCGCTGTTGAAGTTACGGCTGCTGCAGAAGAATTGACCATTGCTGTTGACACCGTAAGCGGATGGAAGCAATGGACGCTTGTTGATAACTTTACTTTTGGAAAAGATCGCGGCACCATGTCGATGATTACCGATCTCGAAGCACTGCATCCTTACTTTCGCGATCGTATTAAAACATTGATCGCTACCTGTCGTGCGAAAGGAATTGAACTCGCGGTGGTGGAATCGTATCGCACACATGCCAAGCAAAACGAGTATAAAGTAATGGGCAGTAAATATACCAGCTCGGGAGCCGGACGTTCCAAGCATCAATACGGACTCGCGGTTGACCTGGTGCCTATTGTTGATTCGGTTGCTGTGTGGGACAACAAAGCATTATGGCTGAAGATTGGTGTTGAAGGTGAAAAGCTCGGCTTGCGCTGGGGCGGACGCTGGAGAAAACCGTATGATCCCGGTCACTTCGAATGGACGGGTGGACTTACTTCGGTACATCTGTCGCATGGAGAACTACCTCCTATACCGAAATGCGATGAACTATATCCGTGCATCCAGGAAGATATAAAACTCCTTCGTAAATACTGGAGAGCGTGGGAAGATACCCAGAGCGCTATGACGCGTAAATAGCCATGAGACTTACTTTTCCGGAACACTTTTTCTTTGGAACAAGTACTGCCGCGACACAAATAGAAACTGCATTCGAGCACGACTGGCAAGGCATCTCATCACGGGATGGCTACCTGTTCGACCGCACTACCGATCACGAACTACGACTTGAAGAGGATGTTAATATAATAGCAACCCTCGCTCCTAACTATCGCATGAGTTTAATGTGGAGCAAACTTCAGCGTGAGCCGCTCGGTAACTTCGATCCGGAAACAAAGCAACATTATCATTCACTCTTACAGCAACTAAAATCGCGTGGTGTAAATATCATGATGGTGCTGCACCATTTTACAAACCCCTT
The DNA here is from genome assembly GCA_002432545.1 of Flammeovirgaceae bacterium UBA5867. Taxonomy (GTDB): domain Bacteria; phylum Bacteroidota; class Bacteroidia; order Cytophagales; family Cyclobacteriaceae; genus Ohtaekwangia. The sequence continues at coordinate 25,425 of DJFR01000092.1, forward strand.
GTGGTTTGCCAAGCGTGGTGGGTGGGAACGCGAAGAGAATATTGCTTTATGGGTTGACTTCTGCAAAAAAGTTGTTGACGAGTACGGACAGTATATATCCTACTGGAATACATTCAACGAACCCAATGTATACGCAAGCTACGGATGGATCACGGGGTTCTTCCCTCCTTTCAAGATTAACCCGCTTACGGCTGGCAAAGTTGTGATTAACATGGGCAAGGGCCATGATATCGTGTACGACTATATCAAATCAAAATATCCGGATCAACCGATCGGTATATCGCATAACGCAACAGTATTCTCCGCTGAAAATATACTTGGATGGTTTCCTGCCCGCCTCAGCGACTGGTGGTTTATGGATTATGTACCGAGTCACTTCGAGAAGGTTGACTTCTTCGGGATGAGTTACTACGGTCGCATTCCACACGATCCATTACCGATCACGTATTTACAAACTCCGCATAAGATTATAGAACTCGGCAGAAAGCACGATGACATTTGGGAGTACTATCCCGAAGGATTGCGTGTATGCCTGGATCGTTACTGGAACAAGTATAAGAAGCCCATCATCATTACCGAGAATGGTGTTTGTGATGAAAGTGATTTTCTGCGCCTGCAGGCTATACAGGATTATGCAGAGATCATTCACAAAGCAATTAAAGACGGTATTGATATTCAGGGGTATTATTTCTGGAGTACGTGGGACAACTTCGAATGGCATCTGGGCCCGAGCATGCGCTTCGGATTATATGAATGCGATCTGAAAACCAAGAACCGGATGATGAAACCTAGTGGTGCTTTGTATGCATCGCTCGCCCATTCAAAAAAAATCAGCATCCAGAAACATAAAGAAGTTTCTGTTTAAGAAATTTGCGCGTACCTTCAATCTATATAGTTACCAACCTATTTCTATGATGCGAAAATTACTGGGCGTATTGTTTTTAACCCTCTCCTTTTTATCATCTCTTGCACAGAGTAAAAAAGAATATTTATACGTAGGCACGTTTAGTGTTCGTGGCAGCGAAGGTATCTATATCTATACCTTTAACCGCGCGAAGAAGTCGTTTACGTTAGTCCAGACAGTTACGGGGCTTGAGAGTCCATCGTTTCTCGGCATTCACCCAACGCGCAAGTTTTTATACTCGGTCAATCGCGGTAAAGCAAGCGAGAATGAAACCGGTGGTTCGGTGACGGCCTATACCATTGATGCCAAAACCGGCAAGCTCAACGCGCTGAATACACGCTCATCGTTTGGTGCCGATCCTTGTCATATCAGCTTCGATAAAACCGGCCAGTATGCATTTGTGTCCAATTACAACGAAGGCAACCTGGTAGTACTTCCCTTGTTTGAAGATGGACTCATAGGCAACCCGTCTGACTCCAAGAAATATACCGGCAACAGTATAAATCCTGACCGTCAGCAAAGCTCGCATTTACACTCGGCATTGATCTCTCCAGACAATCGATTCCTTTATGCAGCTGATCTCGGCACCGACAAGATCTATATCTACAATTTTAATTTGAAAAAAGGAACACTGGATGACTCGAAACAAAAAGAAGTTTCAGTAAAGGCCGGCACCGGTCCACGGCACTTCGTATTTCATCCAACCGGTAACTATATGTATGTAGCAGAAGAGTTAACATCAACCGTTGCTACCTTCAAAGTTGATAAGAAGACAGGCGATCTTACGATACTGCAGGATTCCGTCTTATCATTACCGAAAACATTTACCGGTAAAAACACCAGTGCCGATATACACGTAGATCCGAAAGGTAAATTTCTATATATGTCGAACCGCGGCTATAATGGCTTAAGTATATATAGCATTGGTGCCGATGGAAAAATAAAGCTTACAGGACAACAAACCACAGGCGGCAGCACGCCCCGCAATTTCATGATCGACCCCAAAGGCGAATATATATTTGTAGCCCACCAGGACACCGACACCATCGCTACATTCCGCATCAACGCCAAAACCGGCAAGCTGACTCCCATTGGCAAGCCGATCAAAGTTCCTGCACCTGTTTGCTTGAAGCTGCTGAATTAGCGACCGCGCTCAGTTGCTGGCTTCTGACGACAAGCTGCTGGTAGATTTGA
>DJFR01000092.1:27530-36262 GCA_002432545.1 Flammeovirgaceae bacterium UBA5867
TATGTGATTTAATGATGACGTGGTTACGAATGTATATATGTATTGACAGGACAAAAGAAATAGCTGCCAGCTTCTGTCTATAACCTTTCAAGACGCAAATATATAGTATATCTTAAAAGTCTTGGTAGTCATAATCAGAAACCAGCAGCTCTCAAAACTCACAGCTCGCAGCTCAAAGCTCACAGCTTTTCTCTTCCAGCAGCCTGAAGCCAGTAACCTTAATTAAACGATACTGAGTACGAGTTCGTAACGTAGTTCAAACCTCCGCTCGATGATGTTATCTCATAGCCAAATTGTACATCGCCTACAGTTATATCGCCAAACCATCCGCGGGCTTTTACCCACGCTGCAATAGCCTTTACGTCTACGGTAGCATTATTAGTCTTTGTAGTTCTCAGGAAAGAGTATACATAGTTATTTCCGTTGTGTCCGCGGAATACATTCCAGGTATGGCCGCCTACTGAAACATTTGTATGCGTTGGTATAGGATTACCAGGATTGGTAGAAGTCCAGTTATAAGATATAGGCTTAATGTTACCACTTCCGTTAGCGTTGCTGGTATAGTTCATCCACAACATAATTTCATGCTGCTTGGCGCTATCCCATATATCAAAAGTAGACGCCCACGCACCTCCGGCTGGTGTAGTGGCGCTGACTTTGCTGGTACACGAAGTTAACGCACTTAATTTACGGCCAACGTAGCGTGTTGAGTTAGGATACGATTTTATACCGCTTGTGTTTGGATGATTAGCCCATACACCCCAATTGCTATAGGAGTTGGCCCATATAGATTGTGGTCCCGGTCCATTCTCTTGTCCCCATATATTATTATATATAGTATATCCTCCGTTGGACCACTGCGCCCACGTTTCACTGGAACCCCAGGCCGCGAGGACTTCGGCATCATTGGTTGGGGTAATTTCTTCTTGCTGACAAGCGAGTGTCATGCTCCCGATGACGAGAAATGCTAAAAGTTTTTTCATTTGGTTGTTTGTTTAAATCGTTTGCGTAAAAGTAGCAGCACCCCACAGCACGTTTTGTTAACAAATAGGGATGAAACCAGCGAAGAAGGGTATAAATTCTCTTAAAGAAGGGTACAATTCCGGTATTTCAATCGAAACTTCAAACGATTTCGGTTAGATGTTATCACTTTGGTCGACCTAAATCGAGCACCCAGTAATCGGCAATTTTAGAGGCTCCGATCTCCGTATAAGTGGTGTCCATCATGTTCCGGCAATGACTTTCGCTCGCCTCCCATCCTTTCATAACATCGGCTACATTAAAATAGCCCCGTGCTATATTTTCACCTACATATATACCGCTATATCCGGCCTGTTGCGCACGGATGATGGGAGGTGTTCCGTCACGCGATAGGTGACTGAGGTAATTATAGGTATACATGTCGACTACGTGATCCTGTGCTGTCTGCTCAAGTGTATCATTCCAGGTAACAGGTTTAACAGGCGGCATTATCTCATTACCACATGTACATCCGGTCGTTCGAAGTATATTTATAGCCTGCAGTAATTCTGTCTGTACATCTTCAGGTTGCACAGGAGTCTCATCGTCAGAACAACCGAATACAATGCTGGCTATACATATAATTAACGCTATGTGTGGTAGCTTAAAATTCATTGAACTGATCTGTTACCGGTTATTAATGAATCGTTGTTACTGATAATGCGATACATGTTGATCAAATATAGCATTCGTAATTTAAACGGTCACCTGTCCACAGCGTTGAAAAAGCGACAGGACGCTGATACACTATAGATCGCAAGTTCAATTGCAGACTCTATATATTAAAGACAAGCCGTTGTGGAAATTGTAACGATGCAATGATCGTGGTGATTTGTTCGCATCCTTTGCATGTAATTCACTAAGAAATCGTAAACGCTTTTTTCGATGCACATATTCGCTTTTTGAAACATTCTGCTACCTAAAATGAAAGATTTGAACCCATAGGAATCTCGAATTTAACGTTGATTTGCAATCGAATGAAACAACATTCGAAAACGATAACTAACCCAATCCTTCCATTTCAAGCGAGCATGAGAAACATAAACTTCATCAGCTACATGCTGATCATTCTTTTAGTAACCTTCGGATCGTGTAGTAAAGACGACCTGAACTCACTTACCGTGAGTCAGGGAAAAGTAAACATCGCTGCAAACGGAGGTACTGCCAGCATTACCATTCAAACCGATGCCGCTGCATGGAACATGAGTAATTCTGCTTCGGATTGGTTAAATGCTTCCGCCACCACCGGAGCAAACGGAGCCACCGTAACACTCACAATAAGTACCCGAACACTTCAGGCACGCACCGCTACACTTGTTTTTACAGCAGGCAGTGCAAAGGCTGTTGAAGTTGTTGTTACGCAATCTTCATCCACCAACCTGTATGTTACCTCTACTGATCCCTCCACCGTGACTTTCACAAAAGCTGGCGGAACCATACCATTGAAGATCACTACCGATGCAACACAATGGAGTATCAGCGAGGGTGCTGACTGGTTGGAATTCAGTCAAAGCACCGGTAATACCGGAGTCACTACCATTAATGTAACTGCATCTGAAAACACCGGCACTGCACGCACTGCAACGGTACAGGTAAGCGCAGAAGGCGCTGCTACGGTTCAGATCACGGTATCGCAAAAGGGAATGCTATATCCCAACTATAATACATCACCACAAACACCGGATGCAACGGGTATGAGCAGCAACGCTGTAACGCTTGCCTCGAAACTAAAACTGGGCTGGAATATAGGTAACACGCTGGAAGCTATAGGCGGTGAAACGGCCTGGGGCAATCCGAAAGTAACAAAGGCATTGATTGACCTCGTAAAGCAAAATGGATTTAATGCTATCCGAATTCCATGTTCGTGGAATCAGTATATGGCAAACAGTTCTACAGCACAGCTAAAAACGGATTGGCTGAATCGTGTAAAAGAAGTAGTACAATATTGTGTTGATAACGATATGTATGTAGTGCTCAATATACATTGGGACGGTGGCTGGTTAGAAAACAATTGTACGCTTGCCAAGCAGGATGAGAACAACGCCAAGCAACAGGCATTCTGGGAACAGATCGCTACACATCTGCGCGACTTCGATGAACATTTACTCTTTGCAAGTGCGAATGAACCCAACGTAGAAAATGCGACAGAGATGTCTGTGCTGAGTTCGTATCACCAGACGTTTGTTGATGCCGTGCGATCGACCGGAGGAAAGAACAGTTATCGCGTGTTGGTTATTCAAGGTCCTTCAACCGACATCGAGAAGACTAATAACCTGATGACATCACTACCAACGGATGAAATTGCAAACCGATTGATGGCAGAGATACACTTTTATACTCCATTCCAATTCTGTCTTCTCACCAAAGATGAAAGCTGGGGTAACATGTTTTATTACTGGGGCAGCGGCTATCACTCTACAACCGACCTGACACGCAATGCTACATGGGGTGAAGAAGGAACGGTTGACTCTCATTTTAAAATGATGAAGACTAAATTTGTAGATAAAGGTATACCGGTTATCATGGGTGAATATGGTGCGATTCGCAGATCATCTTTAACGGGCGATGCATTAACGCTTCACCTGGCCTCGCGTGCATACTATCTGAAGTATGTAACCAAGCAGGCAAAGGCAAACGGAATTATACCTTTCTATTGGGACACCGGTGCTATAGGCGACAACTCGACTACGCTCTTTAACAGGAGTTCCAATACGGTATATGATCAGGAGGCTTTGGATGCTATTGTGNNCGTTAATTGTTATCCGTGGAATAAATCCAATGGAACAAAAGCTACAAGGAAAGACACAGAGTTGCAATGAAAATAAAATACTTTATCAACTCTGTGTCTATATATATGTCAACCCTCAGGATTTTCCAGAGGCCTGCAGCTAGTGGCCTTCAGCCAAAGCAACTATCTCGTCCCACACCTTTTCCGATACCGGTATACCTGATGCGATATTCTTCTCTTTGATCTCGCGAATGTGCTCACCGGGGTAACGTATATCTTTACCTTTCTCGGGTTGTGATGTGTGATAGTCGTGGATGATGTGTTCCAGTGATGTAGTTATAGCCGGAAAATGACTAAGTTTCTTTATATCAATTGCTATATATACTTGCGACAGGGCATGCTCGGCTTCTTTTTTAGAGATTTCGTGGGTGGACAATCCTCCGGAAAGAATGGTTGCGAGTATATCCAGCAACAACGATAGCCCCGCTCCTTTCCAGTAACCGATGGGTAATACTCTTCGTGAGACCAGGATCTTTCCAGCATCCTGTGTAATGTTACCTTGCTCATCATAACCTCCGGGAACCGGAAGCTGCTGATTTTTTGAATGATACTGATCCAGCGCTCCATACGAATATTGCGACATGGCGGTGTCCAATACAATCGCTTCGTCTTTATAAGGTATTGCAATTACTAATGGATTATTACCAAGTTTACTATCAACCGCTCCCCATGCGGGCATGTTCGCGAGTGTGTTTGTCCAGCCTATAAATACAAATCCTTTGCGCGCTGTGTGCCAGCCATAGTATCCGCCCCGCATCCAGTGGTTGGTGTTGGCCAACGCTATACATCCTATACCATGTTGTGATGCGAGGCCCATCGCCTGATCAGATGCATGTATAGCATTGAGTGGGCCGGGGCCAAGATTACCATTCCACTGCTCGATGGCACCGAAACCACCAACACGCGAAGGTGTCTGATCCACTTTTATATACCCGCTGCGGATATAGGATATAAAACGCGGAAACCGGTTTACACCATGGGTATATATACCCTCTGCACTGTTGATGGCAAATATGGAAGCACATTGTTCTGCGCGTTCTCTCGTAAAATTATGCGCTAACAGAATGTTGAGAAATGTATCATACATCTCCCGATAAGGTATTTGTATAAAGTCTGCATGCTTATTCATAAAAAAAGCGCCAGCAGGTTTACCGTGTTGGCGCTTTTAAGATAACAAATGCTTTCGACTTAATCTTTCAATATCCGCATCTCCACACGTCTGTTCTTCGCGCGTGCTTCGGGAGTCATTTCGTTGGCAAGGGGTTGCGAGCCGCCAAATGCTTTTGTCTGGATTCTTCCTTTCGATATACCTTTCTCAACCAGATATTTTTTTACGGCATCCACACGACTCTGTGACAGCTCAAGGTTTGCTTTCGGACTGCCCACGTTATCAGTGTGGCCTTCCAATTGTATTTCGATGCGCGTGTTCTCTTTCATCATCTGCACAACTTCATCAAGTTCCGGGTATGACTTCGGATCGATCACTGATTTACCCTGCGAGAAAATCAGGTGGTTCAAAATAATGGTCTGTCCTTTTGATGTGAGCATGATATCGCGCACAATTTTTTTATTGGCATCTATATCTTTGGGATCTACAATAACGGTGCGTGGATTATAACCTTCAGCGGCAGCCGTGATCTGGTATTTTGCAGTACCGAAGATCGAGAACGAAAATGTACTGTCGTTAAAGCGGCCGAAGATACTTCCGGTAGGAATGCTGCTATACCGTATATTGGCTTTTATACCTTTACCGGTGCGTGCATCAGTTATTTTACCTTCGGCTGTTATGGCATCGTTCTGAGCATACAGTATATGAGCTCCGAAGACAACCAAAATGAGAGCGGTTAGTTTTTTCATAATGTTAAAAGTAAAAAAGCTTAACCACCTGAACAAAACTTATGCCGCAGATAATGTCTGCACAGCGTTCTTATGATCTATATACAGACGGATTGATTTTTAGTCACGCTGCTCTGCGCTTCTCGGTAGAATCATCTTTTGCGATCCAGCGGATGGCCTCGCGCCACAGAATGGCTTCCATATCCTTGCGAAAGAATCCGAAATGACCGACTTTCTTTTTTAATACATCTTCCGGAGTTAAATGCCAGTGCTCCATTTTCAGGTTCTTGTAAAAATGCTGCAGATCGTGAACAGCATCGAGCGGTGCCAGCGTATCATCTGAAAAGCTGATCGTCAGGGTACGCTGATGCAGTGCTTCAAATGATTTTTGCTCAGCAGGTAATTCATCAAATATATAGTTCCTGTTCTTCGCCCACCGCGACCATTGGCGCGCTACTTCAGCGGGAAGATCTTCGAACAGACCCAATCGCGATGCCGGAAAATAACCAAACAACTTTGTCAATACAGGTATAGCCAGATACCAGAACAGAAGCAGTTTCAGTTTTATACTCCATCCGCTATAATTTTTCCAGTAAGGAGTTTGTGAACCGATCATGATAAACGCTTCAGCCTGCTTTGCGAGATTGGACATACCGATGAGTTGGCCACCAACGCTGTGCCCGACAATAATTAACTGCGATGCCGGATGAGCCTTTGTAATGTGACTGATCATGGCATCTGTATCCACAGACCAATCGTGCATATCGTATAGTACATCGTTCAGATTTTCCGGACGCGAATTGCCGATGCCGCGATAATCAAAAGTATATACCTGGAAACCTTCGGAAGAAAGCCACTTGGCAAAATCACTGTAGTACTGTTGGCGTACGCCTGTTGCCGGGTTGATCAATACTACCTTTTCATGCGGGTTCTTTGCTACATACCACGTGGCCGAGAGATGCACGCCATCACGCGCAACCACATTCAATACTTCTTTCATAACGTCTTTAAAGGGGTCTTTTAAAGACTCTTAGAACTTGATAACGCGTGGTAAGGTTGCGTTTGTCTCGCAAATGTTGACATCACATGAACATGTGTGTTAATCCCAGCGGCCTTTACCTTTTGAGATGCTATAGCGGCCTGCTCCGGTAAAGATGAGCGCGAGTGCCGTGAGAAGAAAAAGCATATTGGTTTCAATCATCCAGCCTCCATAGTCGTTTACCTTGAAGGCTATATCGCGATGCGCAAGCAATATGGTCATGAGCATATTGATTCCAATAACAAGTGCTGCAAGTCTTGTCTTGTAACCAACAATAACAAAGGCTGGTGCTATAGCTTCACCGATGATACTTCCATAAGCAGTAACTGCCGGAAGACCGGCAGCCACGACTATATTTTTAACATGTTCTATATCGGTGAAGATTTTAAATATACCATGAAAGATGAGTATACCTCCACAAGTCAATCGCAGAATAAGTCTGGCCAGATCATCGTTGTGGAGTTTCATGATTATTAATTGGCTATGGGAATTGTTTTTACTTCCTCACTTGTATCTGGTATAGGATAATCAAACAATCCGAATTCTTTAATCGCCTCTTCTACTTTGTGCGGCACAAATTTCTCCCAGCCGGTCTCTCCTTTGCGGATCATGGCCAGTACATTGTCTGATATAATGTGCAGTTTGCGTGTATCAGCATCGTTCACATCTTCAAGCTTGTTGTTATCCATCAGGTAACGGAAAAGATTCTGCAGGTTGGGTGGTAATTCCTGTTCAAAATCTTTCAGTGTAAACAACTCCTGCGACTCCATGCGAAGTGCCGGGTATATATATAGCTTCACGTTCGATCCGAAGAGCGATGCAAAACATTCCAATATACCTCCGCGGGTGTTCTCATACGTTTTCTCATCGAATACTTTCTGCAACGCATATATACCCATGATGATACCGATCTTCTTTCCGCGGGTAATCTTGGAGAGATAATCTACGAGGCGATAATATTCGAAGTAATTGGAGATGAGTACGTTTTGCCCGAGCGAGCAGAGTATATCTGCACGGTGCAGGAAGTCACGCTCATCGATCTTTCCATCAGGACTTAAATCATTCAGTGTAAGCTCCGAAAGCAATACGATCTTCGAACGATCTACATCCTGCTCCTGCTTGAAATGCCTGCGCGAAGTGAGCAGCATATCTACGTTAACATGTGTAGGTGGTCTGAAGCGACCGCGTAACACGAGCACATTCTTTTTATAAAGTTCATCGGTTGGTTGCATCACGTTGCCATCCGGACCGAACATCGCTGCTTTCGTTAAACCGTTCTTCACCATCTTGAGGGCCATCAAACGGTTATCAACGTGTTTGAAATCAGGGCCCGACAAGCGGAACATATCAATCTCGATTCTGCGCGATGTCAAACCATCGAGTAACGACATGAGTATATCTTCCGGATTACTCATAAAGTTACAGGCATATAACAGGTTAACACCTACTATACCTAATGCGAGTTGTTGTTGTAGCTGATCGGTGTCGTGCATCTTCACGTGAATCACACAATCATTCGGTTCACTCTTGGGTGTAAGTTGAAAACGAAGTCCGATCCATCCGTGTCCCTGGTTAGTTCGCTCGTAGTTAAGAATTTCTACCGTATCGGCAAACGCGAAGAAGCGCGTGTTATCAATGCGATGTGGTAATCGTTCCGGCAACAATACATACTCGTGGTCGAGCATGCGCAGAAGACGATCTTCACAAACATAACGATCGCCAACACCATAGATCGCATCACTGAACTTCATGTCGTAAGCCGACATGGTTTTGGCAACTGTTCCGGAAGCGCCTCCTACTTTAAAAAAATTTGCAGCTACTTCCTGTCCCGCACCGATTTCAGCAAACGATCCGTAAATTGATTTACTTAAATTGATCCGCAGTGATTTCTCCTGCGTTGTAAGTTTTCTGAATTCTTCCATAAGCTGTCTCCTGCTTTCGCGCCTAATTTACCGTTAATGCCAAACGGTTGAAAGTTAAATCTATATAAAGTTTACACGTATAACTCGCCATTTCAACGTAAAGTTTTGACATGTAGGAATTTGCACA
>DJFR01000092.1:36293-38611 GCA_002432545.1 Flammeovirgaceae bacterium UBA5867
TGAAACTCATCGAGCAACCACGTTACGAGTTCGCGTTTCATTCCAAACTGCTCTACCGCGTCTTCGCAGAAACTTACTTCGTGCTGATCTACTACATCATCGGCATATACCATGAGTATAAGATCGTATAGCAGGTTCATGCGATCGTTATGATTGTCGGGCACGTTGATCTGATATTTTTCATCGCTGTCTACCAGTTCTTTTACCTGACGATCTTTTAATCCATAGCGTTTGCCGATCTTGTACAACAACGCTTCTTCTGCTTCATGCATGTGCCCATCAACTTTGGCAAGGGCAAGAAGATTCTTGATGTGATTTTTTTTGTACGACAGATACTGGTGCTCGAAAAAGCCAATCATAGTTATAGGTTTTATAGGAAGTTACAATGCTTATAATCGATAGTCAATTATAATAGCGTTATTCTCCCCGACAGTAAGCTGCTTCCAACTTCGTTACGCCTTCCCCACCTATATCTATACCACCGGGAGAGTCTTTTACAAACTTAGTTGTTTTATACCTAAGCTGCTGCGGCTGCCTCCTGTTCTTTGAGGGCACGTCTCAGAATTTTACCTACGTTAGTCTTCGGTAAATCTGTTCTGAACTCAATATGCTTCGGCACTTTATAGTTTGTGAGGTTTTCGTGGAAGAAAGTTTTCAGTTCATCTTCTGTCAGACTCTGATCTTTTTTCACAATGAATACTTTTATTACTTCACCTGATTTGGCATCAGGCACTCCGATCGCAGCAACTTCCAATACTTTNNCTGAAGTATCCGTCTGTGTCCATCTTGCCTATATCTCCGGTGCGGAACCATTCGTTATGGAAGAATACACCATCATTATCTTTCTCCCAATATCCTGACATAACCTGCGGACCGCGTGCACAGATCTCTCCGGTTTCGCCTTGTGGTAACTGATTTCCGTTGTCATCAAATATAGCGACCTCCGTGCTCGGCATCGGTAAACCAATTGTACCAAGACGATGTTGCCCATCGAGCGGATTGCAACATAACACAGGTGATGTTTCACTTAATCCGTACCCTTCCACCAAAGGTTTGCCGGTAACTTCCTGCCAACGTTTGGCCACTACATCCTGCACAGCCATACCACCCCCTACTGCTCCTTTCAAAGCAGAGAAGTCAAGCTCTTTAAAACCTGGTGTATTTAACAAACCATTAAAGAGCGTGTTAACACCAGTGATGATGGTGAACTTATATTTCTGCAACTCTTTTACAAAGCCTTTCATGTCGCGCGGGTTGGTGATCATAACACTCTTTACACCCGTGCTGAACATCAAAAATCCATTTACCGTTAACGCGAAGATGTGATACATCGGGAGAGCGGTAATAATAATATCATTACCATCTTTCGACATATAGGGTTTGAACCACTCGGTGATCATCGAGTTATGCGCAATGATATTACCATGCGAAAGTTTAGCACCTTTGGATACACCAGTAGTACCTCCGGTATATTGCAACACTGCTATATCTTTTACGGAAAGTTCAGGCTTGGTATATTTCAGTGATGCACCTTTCTTCATAGCCTCTTTAAAAGGAATGATGTTGGGCAGACTATACGCAGGCACCATCTTCTTGATATACTTCACCACAAAATTCACAAGCGATCCTTTCAATCCACCGAGCATATCACCCAGTTGTGTAACGATGATGTGTTTGATTGATGTATTCGCGAGTATCTTTTCAAGATGGTTCGCAAAGTTTGCAACTATAACAATAGCCGTAACACCAGCGTCTTTAAACTGATGTTCCATTTCACGCGGAGTATAAAGCGGGTTTGTATTTACTACCGTGAGTCCCGCACGCAACGCACCAAAGAATGCGATGGGAAATTGCAGCAGGTTCGGCATTTGTATAGCGATGCGATCACCCTTCTTCAACCCGAGACTTTGCAGATAAGCAGCGAAGTCTCGTGACAGTTTATCAATCTCTGCAAAAGTCATCTCCTTTCCCATGTTTACAAAAGCCACCTTATCGCGATACTTCGCACAGCTTTTTTCAAAGAGGTCGACCAGAGAAGAATAGTCATACAAGTTAATTTCGTGAGGGGTGCCTTTTGGGTAATGCTTAAACCACGGGAAATCCTTCATAATATCTACGCTTTCTTAAAAATTATCCTTTCAAATTTACGGATTTCCAAAGCAAACGATTGTTTATCAGCAAATCAAATTAGATCGCAAAGATTTATCACGTTTGGAAGATCGTAACATTGTTTTAGATGAGGAAATAACAGAAAGGTATCGGCAGCGTTAAAAAAAATAAACCCGCCTCTCCTGGAGAAGCGGGTAGCTCTGAATAAC
>DJFR01000070.1 GCA_002432545.1 Flammeovirgaceae bacterium UBA5867
TCTTCATCCACTTTACTTTTCTGCATGCGTTTCTTCAGCGGCTTTCCTTTATCTACAATAATAAGAGGAACGCCATCGGCTACCCGTTCAAAGCCTTTCGATTTATCTTTTAAAATTGAAAACAGAAAATCCGTTGCCACCAGGGTACACACCATAATGAAACACGCCAGTAAAGAATAATCTTCACCAATCAGAGCGTCCGTGGTTGTTTCACTGATGATTAACAGCAATACAAAATCGAACGTAGTAATTTCAGCAAGCGTTCGTTTTCCAGATATTCTGAATATAATATATACAAAGAGATATACTGCAAGTCCTCGTACAACCGGGTTCATAACATTACGGGTATATAAAATGGTTTACAGAAAATATAGCATCGTTCACCTCAATCGCTCCGGCTATGGCTCCTACCTCTCGCGGTACAAAGTAGTATGTGATATTCGTTGGTCCGCTGGCATCAAAGTGATAATGCACGTTGCCATTTTCAATACGATTTCCCTTCGGTTCAGGAAGTATAGACCTGATCTCGAAATGTTTCAGGTAATCTACCGGGAAAGCAACGTCTACACCGGTTGTGTTATTTCCGGCAACTTCTATCTTCAGTTCCATTGTTCCTTCGTGTCGGTAGAAGCGTTCATACTCCAGGGTAACATCTTTGATCACCGTAGTTCGTTTACTCAGTATACCATCACCAAATAATCCAAGCAGCGCCAGCAGTACGAATACCAGCATGATGCATAAACCGATGCGCTGCGCGACCCAACCCGTTTTTTGAAGATGAATATGTTCCTCAATCTCCAGGTCTGCGTTTACAACTTCCTCGACAGATTTTTTTTGTGGCATCATAACACATCTCGTGAATTCGAATGGAAGTCAAAAAAGTATGCCCGGTATGCCAATAGTATATAATAGCTAATTGGTAAGTCTGTTCAAACATCTTAACATGAAGGTGGCTTTATTTAAAGGCGAACTTGCTTTTCAACATCCTGTTATGCACGCTAAAGAAACTACACTGATGTGCAGCCGTAATGCTACGCTGGGAGATTTTAATTTTATTCTAGATGTGCTGAGCAAAAAGAAATTCAATACATCCGCCTACATTACGTGTAAAGTAAGTCATGGAAATATACTGGCAGATTTCACCGCGTGGGCCGATGCCGCTTCAGCGGAGATAAAAGTAATACGGACTAGGATGTGTATAGCAGGAGTCTATAGTACACTCCTGCTATACAGTTGTTATCAACTGTTCTTCTTTTCTTTGGCCGGCTTGTCTTTGCCCGGTTTATCTTTTTTCTCCTTCTTGTCTTTCTTGATGATCTTTCCATCCTCACCAAATACAGCTTCCCATTTCTCCTGGTCATTCTTCAGATCCATTTCATAGGTAGTCGCGTTACCTTCCTGCATTTTATAAACGCCCGACACTTTGAAATTGCTATACTCTTTTTTCAACGTAGCGGCAACAGCAGCCGGAAGCTCGCTTTCCTTGATGTCGATTTTATGCTTAACCAGTTTACCGTTGTTGTCGAGCCAGCCTTTGTGGTCAACTCCCCCAACCTTGAACTTAACGGTATGTGTATTGTCTTTCTTCTCCCACTTGGTTTCTGTAGCCTGTGGAAAATCTTTCTTGAATGCTGCAACAACAGAAGCTGGCACTTGTGCCTCCGTGATCTCCTGTGCAAAAGATGTTACTACCAACAGTAACATACTGGTCATAAATAGTATTGTTTTCATAGCGATCAATTATGAAACAAATATACTTTAAAATTACAGGCAGCTTAAACAGTCAGGATAAGTAATGTTCGAAAATGGCATAGTCCGTATCGCCACCGGACGAACCGACTTCAGTGCACGACCAACGATAGTTGATTTTAACAGTACAGGGCTATATTTATACATGGCATATATATTGAAACGGTTGTAACGTAACCCCAAACCTTATGCTGCGGAATTACTTCCTTGTCGCCATCCGAAACCTGGTTCGTAATAAAATATTCTCGCTGATCAATATAGCCGGACTGGCTGTAGGACTTTCTGCCTGTTTTGTCATTTATCAATATATACAGTTCGAGGAGAGTTACGACCGGTTCCATGCAAACGCAGATCGACTCTATCGCGTTCCCATTGAATATACCGGTAAGTTTTTCACGGTTGCATTCTCAGCTACCAATCACCCGGCTGTAGGCCCAGCGTTGAAAGCAGACTTTCCGGAAGTCGAGGACTTTACACGATTAGTACGGTTGAGTTTATATACCAATGCCGCTGCACTTGCCTACGAGCCTGCTGCCGGTGACGTTGTGGCGTTTAATGAAGGCAATATATATGTTGCTGATCCTTCGTTTCTCACCATGTTCTCTTTCCCTATGAAAGAAGGCGCTGCTGCTACGGCCTTGCAGGAGCCTTCCTCTATTGTACTAAGCGCGAGTACAGCCCGCAAATATTTTGGTGATCAGCCTGCGCTGGGCAAAGAGTTGAAACTGAATGGCGGCGACATCCTGAAAGTTTCCGGTGTGCTCTACGACATTCCCCAGAATTCACATTTGCAATTTGACATACTGATATCATTCAATATCATGCAGGAAAAATGGGGCTATGATGTCTGGGGATGGCCTGAGTTCTACAACTATGTAAAACTAAAAGAAGGTGCTGACCCAAAACAGGTAGAAGCAAAACTTCCCGCTTTTCGTGAAAAGTACCTGGGCGAACGCATGAAGCAGTATAAATTTCAGTCGGCCTTTCATTTACAGCCGGTTACTGATATTCATTTAAAATCGAATTTCTCACAGGAACAAAGTATCAATGGAAGTGAACAAACCGTATATTTCCTTTCGCTGCTGGCAGCCTTCATCCTGATCATTGCGTGGATAAACTATATCAATCTCTCTACGTCAAAATCACTCGAACGCTCCAAGGAAGTTGGTCTGCGTAAAGTTGTAGGCGCCAATAAGTACCAGCTCATGTCGCAGTTCTTCTTCGATGCTTTGCTGGTAAATATACTTGCGCTGTTAATTGCACTGGGTATAATTCCGTTCAGCCTTCAGTGGCTCAGCAATGTTGTGGGTAAAGATATAGCAGCATTTGTATATACTTCCGGGTGGTGGTATAGCGCGTCCTTCTGGCTGCTGGTTCCGGCTATTGTGCTCGGTGGTGTGCTGTTCGCAGGGCTATATCCGGCCTTAGTATTCGCGTCCTTCAGACCGGCCGTTGTGTTGAAGGGTAAATTCTTCAAATCACAATCCGGTATAGCGATTCGCAAATACATGGTATCTTTTCAATATGTGCTGTCTATCTTCCTGGTAGCCGGTACAATTACTATATACCGCCAGTTGTCCTATATGGACAAGATGGATGTAGGCTATGCCAAAGATCAGATTCTCGTAGTAAAAACTCCGGCTGTATACGATTCAACCATTAATGAAAAAATAGACTATCTAAAAAATCAGCTGAAACAATATCCGGCAATCAGCCAGGTAGCGATGTCTTCGGATATACCCGGACATGTTATCGCTGATCGCAATAAGATACGAAGACTTACGCAGGATCCGGGCGATGGATTTATGACTTTTATCCAGGGTATTGACGAAGACTTTACAACTACGTTTGATGTAGATATACTGGCCGGCCGTTCGTTTAAAGAAGGTGAATCCATGACCCCGGTATCCGGATTTAGCCGCGGACCCGCCAAACCTGTTAAAGTATTGATCAATGAATCGGTTGCCAAAGGGTTGGGCTATGAAAACCCGGAATCAGCCTTGCATGAGAAGATCGCGTTTGCCTACGGTTCAGGCGAGCATGTTGCCGAAGTTATTGGTGTGATCAAAAATTATCACCAGACTTCGCTGAAAGAAAATCATAAATCGATTCTGTACATATACCCGGGTGATGTTACGTGGCGTTATATATCGCTTCGCGTTGATGCAAGCGACATTCCCACTACCCTTGCCTCTATCAAAAAAACGTATGAGACTGCTTTTCCGGGCGGTGTATTTGATTACTTCTTCCTGAACGATCATTTTAACAGCCAGTATAAAGCCGATCAGCAGTTCGCCACCATCTTTACAACGTTTACCCTACTGGCCATCCTGGTGTCGTGCCTCGGCTTGCTTGGTCTCTCCATCTTTGCGACCACACAACGCACCAAAGAGATTGGCATCCGCAAAGTGCTGGGAGCTTCGTTCACTACTATTCTCATGCTTTTCTCTAAAGATTCAGTGCGCATACTCATCGTGTCTTATCTTATCGCGGTACCAGCTGTGTACTTTGCTGCAAGTCAGTGGCTGAACAACTTTGCGTTTCACACAAGTATGGGCTGGGAAATTTATATACTGCCGCCCCTGGGATTATTGCTGATCTCGCTGGGGACCATTTGTGCCGTTTGCTTACGCACAGCGTTTATTAATCCGAGTATATCCCTGAGACAAGAGTAATCGTGATCAAAGACATGTAACGAACGGTTTACTTTACTTGTCCTTTATGTTACACACTTTCGCGGTTGAGTATTCAACACCGGTGTATAATGTGACGCGTTTACACCAGCTTGTTGCTTCACTGATTACAAGTTGAACGAATTACACGTGGAATGAAATTAAAGCGTGTATTCATTCACGTAAACAGAATCCGCATGTATACACTTGGAATTAACGCAGCCTTTCATGATTCTTCAGCCTGTCTTGTAAAAGATGGAACGTTACTCGCAGCAGCAGAAGAAGAACGCTTTACGCATTACAAACATGGCAAACGTCCTATACCTTTCTCTACGTATGAGTTGCCGTTTCATGCTATTGCGTACTGTCTCAAAACAGCGGGCATTCATTTGAATGATGTTGATCACATCGCATACTCGTTCGATCCATACCTGTTGATACCGGATGACCTGAAAGGTAATGCACATATAGAAATTCCATTTGAAGGAAGAGAGAAGAAACATGATGCATGGTTATCCCCGTGGGATCCGCTGTTCCTGTCAAGTATAGTGCATGCGCCTTATCAACTGGTGGATGGTTATCCGCATCATTTACAAGATCACTTCTATAAGGCCGATGCCGTTACTGACAAATGGCATTGGGTCAATCATCACCTGGCGCATGCCGCGAGTGCCTTTCATGCATCGCCTTATCAAAATGCAGCCGTCATGACGCTGGATGGCCGCGGAGAAGTGGCAACGACTTCGTATTATACCGGCAACCAGAATGATCTTAAACTTATAGGACAGGTAAATATGCCGCATTCGCTCGGCCTGCTATATGAACAGGTAACAACGTACCTCGGATTCCTCCATTCGTCAGATGAATATAAAGTAATGGCGCTCGCTTCGTATGGTAAACCTGAATTTGTAAAGGAGTTCCGCTCCATCATTCATGTACATGACAACGGTATATATACAATCGACAACACTGATTTCACGACACTGTTCGGACCTTCGCGCAGACGTGGCGATGATTTTACCAAGCATCATTTTAATATAGCATACTCACTGCAATATGTTTTGCAGGAAACGGCACTCGAACTTGCCAACTGGTTACACGATGCCACGCGTGAAGAAAATCTGTGCTTGGCCGGTGGTGTAGCGCTCAACTGTGTTATGAATGCATACCTGCGCGACAAAGGTCCGTTTAAAAATATATGGGTTCAACCGGCTGCAGGCGATGCCGGCACTTCACTAGGTGCAGCACTATGGATTGATGCGCAGCAACGAAAAGACAATACACGCCAGTTTGAAATGGAGCATGCTTACTGGGGACCAGGCTATAGTGATGACGAGATCGAGAAATTCATCAAGTGGGCTAAAGTACCGTATCGCAAAGCTGGAAATATAGCAGAAGCAGCCGCTGCTATAGTAGCGGAAGATAAAATTATAGGTTGGTACCAAGGACGAATGGAGTTCGGCCCCCGGGCATTGGGGAGCCGATCTATACTCGCCTCTCCTATCAACGCATCGATGCAGGCACGATTGAATGAGGTGAAAGATCGCGAAGATTTTCGTCCGGTAGCACCGGTTGTATTGGAAGAAGATGCAGGGGAATGGTTTGAGAATGCATCTTACTCGCCTTTCATGCTGTTTGTGCACTCTGTTAAAAATGACAAGGCTTCTCAAATACCGGCCGTGCGGCATGTTGATGGCACTGCGCGTATCCAGACTGTTAACCGCCAACAACACCCGCTATATTATGATCTGCTCACCGAGTTTAAAAAACTAACCGGTGTACCGGTGCTCATCAATACATCGTTCAATACCCTGGGTAAACCCATTGTGTGTACACCGCGCGATGCCATTGAGTGTTTCTGGACCTCACCGTTTGATGCACTCATTATCGGCTCGTTCATCATTGAGAAAGATCCTGATGTTGTGTTCATGAACAATATGGAGATGCAGGAATCTATAGCGGCCGATTAAAACAAATTGCTTAACTCCGGGGATGTTGCTGCACTTCGCGAAAGAAGTTCTGTAACATTCCTGATTACATGAGAAATATCCTGCGCCTGGTCTGCGGGGATAATACGATGCCGCGAAGTATCCAGTGGTGCCCACCGTTCTACCTTGGAGTATACCGAGAATATAATAATGCTCGGTATTTGAAGCGCTGCCGCTACATGCGATACACCGGTATCATTGCTGATCAGCAAGGCACAGTTTTTCATAATCAATGCCAGTTCACCTATATCTACGTGTCCAATTTTATCAACGATGTTTACAACCGGATATATAATTCGTGAAGCAACATCGTCCAGTATAGCGGCTTCATCACGTGATCCTGTCAATACAATTTCATAGCCCTGCTCCCCAATGGAATTTGCTATAGCGGCAAAATTTTCCGGAGACCATCTGCGCAACGGATTACGTGCCCCGGGATGCATGCATATATATTTACCGGGCTGCAGGTGGAGTTGCTCACTGATGGCAGCGAAGTTTGTATACTCTTTTGAAAGTATAGGAAATTCCAGCGCAGTGCCTTGTCTCGGAATGCCCAACGCATCGGTTATTTTAAGAAAGCGCAAGATCTCATGTTCGGTATCGTCTGATGTAGGGAACAACGTTTCGTGGGGTGTATAGTCTCCTGCCAGCCGCAATCCCGCGGTATAGCGCGCATTAAATAACATGCACATGCTGTTGGTGAGGCTGCCATTGCCTTGCATCTGTAACACGAGATCAAAGTGTTGTTGCTGCATCTCTTTGAGAAAAGTAACAATTCGCTCCGGTACTATTTCCTGCTCGGGCAAACCGGGCCACCCCGGAAACTCTATGAAAGCGTCAAAGTAATGTTGAAAGCGTTCAGCAAAATATTTTTCCCATGGCAAACCAACCAGGGTGATAATCGCATTGGGAAATGCACAACGCAAAGCCCGCACGGCCGGTATAATACACAGCATGTCGCCCAGGTATAGCGCACGCATAATGGCGATGCTATGAATGGTAGACCGGTCAAAAAAATTCACGCTTTCGTTTTGCTCATCCATAAACAGGCTTCTCTTCCCTATAGCTCCTATAAAGTAATGCCCGGCATGTGTTTTTACGAATATGTACTTCTATGATGGCTCCGCTGATATCCGTGGTTATTCCTACGTATAAACGTAAAGCGTTATTGCTGCGATGTGTGGAAGCGCTTTCAAAACAGTTTTTCCTCAATCATCATTTTGAAGTGATCGTGGTGAGTGACGGACCAGATGATGAGACCAAACATGCTGTTGAAAATACATGTCGTGCGTTGTATCCCGATCTGGCAATACAATATATAGCATTGCCGGCCAAACGCGGACCGGCCGCTGCACGCAACCTCGGATGGTATCGCGCCAAGGCTGCACTGATTGCATTTACCGATGACGACTGCATACCGCACCCCGACTGGCTTCAGCAGCTTTACGATGCCTATACCAGAACCGGATTGAAAGATGTAGCCTTTACGGGAAGAACGATCGTTCCTATACCACCCACTCCTACCGACTATGAACGAAATATAGCCAACCTGGAGCGTGCTGAATTTATAACGGCCAACTGTGCGGCTACACGCACAGCGCTGGTACGGATCGATGGCCTTGATGAAGCTTTTACCATGGCATGGCGTGAAGACAGTGACTTTCAGTTTAAACTGATCCGGCAGAACATACCAATTATACCCGTAAAGCAAGCGTGTGTTACACATCCCGTGCGGAAAGCTCCGTGGGGTATATGTATACGAGAAGAGAAAAAAGGAATGTTCAATCCGTTGCTGATGAAGAAGCACCCGAAGTTATGCAGGGAAAAATTCAGAATTACACCTCCGTGGTATTATTATGCTATGGTGGCTTGTTGTATTGCTGCAATCACCGGTATACTTGTCGGGGCACCCGGCTGGCTTTTATTTGTGCCGCTGACTATATGGGCGATGTTATTGGTTGATTTTATCCGGAAGCGACTACGCTATACTTCGCGTTCCTTCAGTCATATCATGGAAATGATAATCACATCACCGCTTCTTCCTTTCCTGTCAATATACTGGTGGTGGTATGGGGCGTTTCGCTTTCAGGCGTTCCCACTATCGATGCGCAAGCGATAGCGCTTTGTCTTCCGAATTCAGCAACACATCAACCGCGTTCATGACATCGTCTGGTGATGCAGACGCCTGCTGATTATTGAAGTAATGTTCCTGCACATAGCGGATGATCTCATTTTTACTCTGCATGTTTTCCGGAACATCGTATGGCAATACGGTGCCGGGCACTTTCCACGGTGTGTGCTGCGGATTGGTAAGCGCATATAGAACAATCACACGTGTTTGCGTTGCAGCCGCTATATGAATTGTACTGGTATTAACAGAAATCACCAGCGAAGCATGCCTGATCAACATGGCAAACTCTTCCACTGAGAGCAGTCCTGCAACAGAATATACCTTCTCTTCAACTCCGCTTTTTATACGTTCCGCTAGCGGAGCTTCCGATTCTGTACCGGTAATAATTACCTGGAACTCGTGCATACTGGTAATTCTGCGTGCTATTTCAATCCAGTGTTCTTCCGGATATTCACGCTTCTTCTCGCTCACACCGGGATGTAGTATAATCATCGGCCGGGTAACATCTATACCTTCTTTTTGCAATTTGGCTTTTGCGGCAGGCCATATATATTCGGGAAGATCCAGCCGTAATGAATCATCGTTTACAGAAGCGCCTATACTTTTTACCAACGCAAGATCTCTTTTTACCTGGTGTCGTATGAGGGTATACGGTTCATCATCCGGCAGCCAGTGGGTCAATAACTGGTATGGATTTTCGCGGCAGTACGCGAGGCGCAGAGGTACATCTGCTAAATATAGCAATAACGCTGCAGGTAACGGACTCTGACTATATACGGTGAAAATTATAGCAGCATCAAAGCGCTGGGATTTAATTACCTGGATCATGTTGCGTACATCGTTCGCATTATTCGCATCGCCCGATTGCAGTTTTACCCAGGGAACATCAAACACAATAACATCATCGATCTCGGGGATCATCCGTGCAACCGCACTTCCGATCGAAGAAGTGAGGAGTGTAATGGAACCCTGAAAGGATTCTTTCAGGGCGCGAAAGGCTGGTGATGACATGATCACATCGCCCATGTTATCAAGCCTTACGCATAAGATCTTTTTACATTCTTTCCACGGCTTCATGTAATGGAGTGGTAAAATCATGTGCCAGCGATGTGTTCGCTGTATGTATACGTTGAATGATGATAGATGTGGAGTGATCGGGCACTAACGGTATAAATACAATCTCGCCACCATTTTTTCGTACCGTACCAGCTTCGGGTAAATCGGCTTCGGTATAGTCGCCACCTTTGGCAAATATATGCGGCTTCACTACTTCGAGTACCGGCTCGGGTGTATCATTCTCCTCGCTGCCAAAGGCAATCACATAATCTACCGAACGCAATCCTGCCAGTACTTTCATACGATCTGCCAATGTATTGATCGGACGCATTTCCCCCTTCAGGCGCTTTATACTTTCATCGGTGTTTATGCCTACGATCAATACATCGCCAAGCTCACGCGCCTTCTCCAGGTACGACACATGACCGCTGTGCAGTATATCAAAACACCCGTTGGTAAAAACGATTCTTCTTCCGGAGGTCCGGTATAAATCGCATATCATGGCCAATGTCTCCTGCGAGTATATATACTTGGAATGTATATCAAAATGATTCTGCAACTCCTTACACGAACAGGAGGCAGTACCCTCCTTCTGCACAGCAATAGCCGCAGCTGCGGTAGCAACTGCCGATGCTGTAGCCAGGCTTGCACCCGTTATGCACGCGAGTGTAAATGCGCTTATATAGGTATCGCCCGCACCCGATACATTCGGGTTGGTAACTACTGGTGCTGCCGTTTTATATACAAAATTATCCTTATCAAACAGCAGCGATCCTTCTGCATCCAGCGTGAGCGCAGTTATATCGGCTTGTGTATGGGTATATATTGCTTCGCCCTGTGTTTCGAGTTGTTCTGACCGGCCGTTACCTTGTGGCGCAAGCCCCAGCAGTTTTACAGCTTCATCGTAATTTGGTTTTACGAGCGAAGGTTTCAAATCACGAAAGGCCGCGAGGCGCTTGGAGTCTACCGCTATAAATATAGCGTTGTATTTTTTGGTCGCAGCCAGTGCATCGATCAGTCGTTGTGTGATAACACCCTTTGCGTAATCGGAAATGATAATGGCATCGTACTGCGCGATATCTTCCTCCACGGCCAGGACCAGTGCTTCGCTGCATGCATCATCAATGGGACTTTCATCGCCTGTATCAAAACGCGTCAGTACGTGTGCACCGGCCATCACGCGGGTTTTAACGATCGTCTTCCGGTTGCCTGAACGCACAATCTTGCCCGTATCTATACCTGCCTGTTGTAACAAGTCAATGGCTTTATCGCTATCCTCGTCATTGCCGATAACAGACGCAAAATATACATCTGCACCAAGTGTAGCTATATTACAAGCTGTATTGGCCGCACCACCAAGCAGCTCTATTCTCTCGGTAACATCTACCACCGGCACCGGTGCATCGGGGCACAGGCGTGTACTGATTCCCTTTACATATACATCCAGTATAAAGTCGCCCACTACCAGTACGCGCTTGGTCTTAAAGGCCTGTATAATCGACAGAAAATCTATATCGGGTACCAACGTTGCTGCCATGCGTGTTCCAGTATTAATTGTGATGCCTGCACAAGATCTTTTGCTATAAACGTTGGCTTGCGTAGCGAATTCATTTCCCACTCTGTCTCATTACCGTTGTCGATGAGAATTGTTTTGCACCCGGCACGATTACCGGCCTCCACATCGGATAGTATATCTCCAATCATCCACGACTGCGAAAGATCAACCTGAAAGTCTTGGGCTGCCTGCAGGATCATACCGGGCTGTGGCTTGCGACAGTCGCAATTCAATGTATAGCATTCTATAGCGCCTTGCGGATGATGTGGACAATAATAAAATCCATCTATATCCACATCGCCCAGCAATATACCTAACCGTTCCTTTACAGCTTCCAGCGCACGCTCTTCAAAATAACCGTGAGCTACACCGGCCTGGTTCGAAATAATGATCAGTAAGTATCCGCGTTCTTTCAGGTCAGCCAGGGCCCGTATCGTTCCGGTATAGAGCACGATGCGGTCCGGGTCTACATTGTAAGGAACATCGTGTATTAGCGTACCATCTTTATCAATGAATATTGCCTTGTTCATGTATATATACTATACTAATGGCTGCTGATGCACACCATTTATATAGGTACCGTTACCGTTCTTTTTCGCATGTCCGTTTTCACTTACCAGCTCTTTGGGAATGCTGGTTTTGTTGAAGAGATTTGTCTCCAGTAAACTGCATATCGTATGCAATACGTGCAAGTGCATTTCCTGGATACGCTGTGTACTGTTGGACGGCACAACGATATCGATATGCGCATACTGCGACATCTCCCCTCCTCCTTTGCCGCTTAGTGCTATGCAGTACATCTGCTTATCAACAGCTGCTTTCATGGCTTTGATCACATTGGGAGATTGCCCGCTGGTGCTGAAGCAAAACAATACATCTCCTTTTTTGCCATGTGCCTCCACCTGTCGCGCAAATATATCTTCAAAGCCTATATCATTCGCCCACGCTGTAATGATGGAACTGTCGGCTGTTAATGCTATTGCCGGAAGTGCCTTGCGACTGGGCAATTCAAAACGTCCCACGAGTTCTGCTACCAGGTGCTGACTTTCGGCAGCGCTTCCCCCGTTACCGCATACCAATACTTTTTTATTCTTCGTAAAGCATTCGGCGAGCAATGCTGCGGCTTCCTGTATGGCACCGGCCAGTATTTTTTTGGATTGTTGAATTGTCTCAATTGCCTGATCAAATGCATCATCAATAAATTCGTAGTCGCGTTCTTCCGGAGCTTTCGGTGACGATGCCAGGTTTATCCGATCGTATAGCAACGCCATCTTATCGGCAACCTGTGCCCAGGTAAACATGGCATTGACACGCTTGATCGCGCTACGTTTCATTTTCTGTAGCAGTGCTTCATCACTCAGCAGCTCATATATTTTCTGTGCGAGTGCATCGGGGTCTTTTGGCGGAACGAGATACCCGGTTTCAGCATCTTTTATACTATATTTTATACCACCAACGTTCGCCCCGATAACCGGAGTGCCGCATGCCATTGCTTCGAGGGGTGTTATACCAAACGGTTCGTACCACGGTGTGGTAACAAAAACATCAGCGGCAGCATAATAGTATTTCAGTACATCTCTGTTCTTGCGGCCTACAAACGTAATGGAGTCTTCTATACCTTCTGCGGCAGCAATCTCCTGCAGACGGGCAATCTCTTTATCAACAAGCGGATCGGCCGTGTCAGTCTCACCTCCTACTACTACGAGTCGTACCGGTAATTCTGTTTGCTTCAGTTTTGCAAGTGCCTTTACAACATTGTCTACACCTTTGCGTGGCACCATCCGACCGAGCTGCAAAATGATATTTTCATTTGCATCGAGGTTCAGCACCATGCGTGCGAGGAGTTTATCGATCGGGTAAAATTCCTGCGGGTTAAATCCACAGGGTATAACGGATATTTTCGGCGGTGAAGCGTTATAGTATTGCACGAGGTCTTCTTCATCCTGCGGACACTCGGCTATAATATGATCTGCCTCCTGCACAACGCGCTGCTCAATGTCCAATCGCTCGGCAGGGAAACGATCGTTATCGCCCTGGTATATTTTACGAACGTGTCCCAAAGCATGAAACGTCACCACAAAAGGTATCTGCAGAATCTCTTTAATTTCAGCCGCTACTTTTGCCGACATAAAGAAGTTGGCATGAACAAGCGCATAGGCCTGGGGTTGCTGCTGTATAAATTCAAGCATATTATCCCTGAACTCATCCATATAGGACAGCAGTTGTTCTTTCTCTACAAACTCAGTCGGTCCTGCCTTTATATGCACAATCCTTACCAGGGGCAACCAGTTTACAACCTGGGGCAACTGCTTGTTATCCCATCGTGTAAATACATCTACTGCATATCCGCGGGCAGCCAGGTGCCTCGCCAACTCACCAACGTATACATTTTGCCCGCCACTGTCTACACCTCCCAGGGTTGCCAGTGGTGATGCGTGCTCGCTGATGAATGCTATCCTGCGCTTTATCTTCATAGCTATAAATATTATATCTCCATCAATTCTGAATCATGAACTTTGCTTGTAGTATGATCGGCCTGTATTACGCGCTGCACCAGGTTGTACCAATCTTTCCTGAATCGTTCTATATTGAATCGCTCGTTCGCCACCTGTTTACCGGCTTCACCCAACTGTTGGGCTAGTGGCCGGTTTTGTAGCAGTTGGTTCATTCTGCGAACGAGGTAATCTATATCGGTGTGAATTATACCCGACTCGCCATCGCGGATGACTGTAGTCATTTCTGTTGTAGCCAGTGCTACGATCGGTACACCAATCATCATGGCTTCGAGTATAGCAAGCCCCAGACTGGTATGACGTATGGGGTTAAAGAAGAAACGATACCGGCTGATAAACTGCGGCAACTGCGGATGAAGTACTTCACCAAGACCTCCTATATCTTCGCTGCCCATACCGATAAGATCGAGCGGAACCTGCTTGCTTACCTCTGCAAAAATATCAGCACCCAATCTCCGGCCACGCTCTGATAGGTTGTTGATCACAACAATACCTCTTTCAATTTCACCGGTATAGGATATGGGTGGTGCCATAACACCATGATCAATTACTGTAGCGTATGTATCGTTGTTATCCCACATAAGCTTGTTGAAGTGTGTTACATGCACCAGCGTTATGCGTTTTGAGTTTACAACGTGACGGGTATCCGTGGGAACCTGCTGCGGTGGATCATGCTCCAGATATATAGCAGGCAACTCGCGCTGTTCAGCCGAAAGTATCTCGTATTGATCTTTGAGGTAATTGTGTGCCGTTTGAAAAAGAATACAATCAAACGTCATCTCTTTGATATGGGCAACCGGCACCTCAATCACATTTTTTCCAAATGGAAATGTGGTACCTCTGCCTATATATCCCTCCTGCTTCTTATCACTTAATGGAATATAAATTTCAAAATCACATTGAGACAAGTAGTACAGGTAACTGCCATGTATATGCCATGTAAAAATTTTTATAGGAGTACTGCTACGCATAACATTATCAAGTTTTGCGCAGAAGTGGTAAATAATGGAGCCAGCAGAGAAGTAGAGGAATAATGACCTTCTTTTGTTGAATTACTTCTAACGAAAAAAACTATTGGACATTTAATTTCTCAGAAGTGTGTACACAAAAATTCAAAGTGTTTCTGCTCGTCACCTGATAACAAAGGGCATGGATATTTAAAACTTCTATGCAACAAAAATATTGAACTATATCCCTCTGCTGAATGATGACGCTGAAGCCGAAACCATCACTAACAGAAGATGAAATAAAAACAGGATTAAAACTGGTGATCGGTGATGGCCTTGCTGCTGAAGCTATGACTACGTTTACCGGTGGTGCGTTTCTTGTTGCCATGGCGCTATTAATGGGTGCTTCGAATTTTCAGATCGGGTTACTCGCATCGTTACCAACCTTCACCAATCTGTTTCAGCTTGTCTCCATCTGGCTTGTGCGCAAATTTAATAACAGGCGCGCGGTTGCTGTTCTCTGTGCATTGGCTGCGCGTGTACCGTTGCTTATCATTGGTGTTCTGCCATTCCTGGTATCGCCAGAAAATTTCATTACGTCACTCATTGTACTTCTCTTTGTATACTATCTCTTTGGATCCATTGCCGGACCGAGCTGGAATTCCTGGATCAAAGACCTGGTGCATGAGAAATCGCTTGGCGAATATTTCTCCAGGCGAAGCAGTTATACCCAAACACTGAACGTTGTGCTGAGTATAGCACTGGCATTGCTGATTGACTATATAAAGAAGCACTACCCGGAGCTGGAGGCGGAGACGTACGCACTCATGTTCATCGCTGGCGGACTCTTTGGTATTACGGGCGCACTCATCCTCTCGCGGGTGCAGGAGCCGCAGTCGTACCTGAAGAAGGAAAATATTTTCAGACTGATACGTCAGCCGCTGCAAGACAAAAATTTCAAACGACTTCTCATTTTCAATTCTGCATGGGTGTTTGCATTGAACATGGCTACGCCATTCTTTATGGTGTTCATGCTTAAAACACTGCAGATACCATTGTCGTATGTTATTGGTTTATCTATTACGAGCCAGGTGTTCAGCATTCTTACCATTCGTGCGTGGGGCATGTACTCCGATCGTTACAGTAACAAAACCATTATTGCCATAGGGGCCCCGTTATATATTGCGTGTCTTATAGCCTGGTGCTTTGCCGGTATTTACAAGCAGGAATACATTAATATCATTCTGCTGGTAGTGATCCATATCATGACCGGAGTTTCAACAGCCGGTATCAATCTGTCGCTTACCAACATTGGTTTGAAGCTCGCCCCGAGGGAATCAGCGATCGTATACCTTACCTGCAAGAACATTGTTACCTCTATATTNNCGTTCCCTCGAGCTGGTGGCTACATGGAAGAGTGCCGACTATACAAAACTCTTCCGGCTCGCGCTCTTTCACGAATGGAATTTTCTTTTTCTCATAGCGGCTTTCCTAGCTTTTATAGCAGTAGAACTGTTGCTGCAGGTTAATGAAGTAGGTGAAGTACATAAGGATACCGTAGTGAAAATCATGCGCAGTAACCTTCGGAATAACCTGAAAGATCACTTTCTCATAGGGAATATGATCACCTGGCCGAAACATTTTTGGACTCTCATCAAGAAGCGAACTACTCGTAAAAGACTTGCCCACCATCACACCAGTCACTCGCTGGAGTGACATAAAACATGCACTACATTTGCCGCTAAGTCTTTCTCTCCAATAGAAAACACGTGTGAGAAGAAGAAACTATGCTTGAGTTTCCCTATAATTGTGAGACTTTTCGCAATGTATTGACAGATGCTATAGGGAACATTAGGATAATTTAAACCACATCTGTATTTTCGAAAAAGTTAAGTTTAACTATTAACTACAAATTAAAAAACGCTATGGCAAAAAAAGCGAAGAAGGCAGCAAAGAAAACTGCCAAGAAATCAGCTCCTAAGAAAGCTGCTAAGAAAACAGTAAAAAAAGCAGCTCCTAAGAAAGCAGCAAAAAAAGCAGCTAAGAAAAAGTCTGCACGTAAACCAAACGCAGCGTTCATGGCACCTCTTACTCCAAGCGCTACACTCGCTGAAGTAATCGGTACTAAGCCACTGCCAAGAACTGAGATCATTAAAAAGATCTGGGACTACATCAAGAAGAACAAACTTCAGGACCAGAAGAACAAGAGAATGATCAACGCAGACGCTAAACTTAAAGCTGTTTTCGCTGGCAAAGGTCAGATCTCAATGTTTGAATTAGCAAAAGTGATCAACAAGCACGTAAAGTAATTCTTACATTGCAAAGTATAAGAGGTCATTTGTCTGAGACGAATGACCTTTTATATTTTATACCGATCGTGTTATCCAAGAATCGTTATCAGTAGAACACTACATTACACTCCGGCTTTTTCTTCTTAAAGCTGGCAATAGTCTTGGAAGAGATACCCGTATTATAGCATTTGAGTGTTTTGAGCGGAAGATTTTCCAGCGCACTGATCTTCTTTACCCGGGTGTTGGAGCAATCGAGATACTCCAGTGCTGTTAGTTTTTCCAAAGCGCTTACACCGTCAATCTGTGTTCCGGCACAATTCAGTTTCTTTATAGAAGGTAAACCTTCCAGTACATCGAGCTCTTCAACGGGTGTATTGGAGATGTCGAGGTCTTCGAGGTTGGTGAGCTGCGCCAATGGTTCAAGCTTGCGTACCGGACTGTTCACTGCGTGCAGCGACTTCAATGTCTTCAATGTAACGAGTGGCGACAGGTCATGTATACCCGTAGCAGAGAAGTGTAGTTCACGCAGGCGTACAAACTCACGCAGTACGGTAAGATCATTTACCGGTGCATCGGTAAAGTGTAATGCTTCCAGTTCAGCCAGGCGATGAAGGTCTTCGCGTTTCGCGTTGGCACTCACCGCTACCTGTGTCTTGAAGATACCTTTCCAATCTTCTGGCAGACTCGTCCACCAGCGCACGAGACTATCCGTTTTATATACCACAAGGCAGCGCGGATTTTTGCTAAGGAAATCCTGCACGTGATTATTATTGATAGCCGTGTGGTCAACGTAAAGCGCCTTCAGCGATGTATTATCAACGAGCGGAGTAATGCTTTGTATCTTGCTGTTGTCGGCACGCAGCACGGCTAACTTTTGAAATGGATCGAGTACAGAAAGATCTTCCACCGGAGTATCGCTGATGTCGAGCAGGCGTATATCCTTATGCGCACCAATGGCCGAGAGATCTTTCACTGAAGTTTTATTAGCAATGATAACCTGTACCTTGCGCAGTTTACGAAGCGGTTCGAGGTCGCGAATCTGGCTGTTGCCTGAGAGATTTACCGAGTCGAGGTTCATAACTCGTGCAAGTTCTTCCTTCGAAGGATTCATACCAGTCTTGATTGCCGTACTGAAAACCTTACGCCATTTATCGGGCAGTGTATCCCACCAGGTCTTGAGATCTTCGGTATCGAAGATTACCAGCACACCGGGGTTTGCCGCCATGAATGCGTCTGCCAGTGATCGATCGATCTGCGTATGATCACAATATACCCGCTCCAGCGCATTTAAACCCTGCAGGGCATTCAGGTTCGTAATCAACGTATAGTTCGCGTAGAGCGCCTGTAATTTGGCTGTACCGGCCAATGGACTGAGATCAGCAACGCCTGTACTGTCGATATATAGTGTTGTGAGATTTTTAAACGCGGCCAGCGCAGCCAGGTCGGCAATACGTGTACCCGATGCGTTGAGCTCCTCCACCATCGTTAATGTACTGAGCGGGGCCAGCGTAGCTATACCGGTGCGCGATACATTGAGGTAACGGAGCTCCGTAAGATTACCCAGCACCGACAGATCAGCTACGCGTGTCTTGCGCATGCCGAGGTGTTGCAGCTTCAGCATCTTCTCCATCACGGTTATATCGGTTACCGCGGTGTTGTTAAGATTGAACTTGATGAGTTTTTCCGAATAGCGCAGCGGAGTTATATCGGTAATGCTCGTGCCGGATATATCCAGTTCTTCCAGTTCCGTAAGGTTGCGTACCGGACTCAGGTCGGTGATTGATGTATTGGACAGATTCAACACGCGCAGATTGGTAAGCTGCCCGAGGGGTTCGATGTCCTGTATATATTTATTGGCGCTGAGGTCGAGTGCATCGATGGAAGTGATGTTCTGTATATCTTCCTGGTCGATGCTATCCGTTATATTCAGCTTTCGCTGGAATATAGATTGCCATTCGTACGAGAGCTGGTCCCACCATTGGGCAAGCGCCTTCTTCTGATTGAATTCGCGCGTATAGATGCTTACGATCTTGAGGTCTTGCGCTTTCGGATCGTAGTTGATCTCAATATACCGCGGCACGGTGTTGTTGATGGGCTTGCCATCGGCCGTGGTGCCTTTCATATTCCGCAGCAGCGATACTTTATAGAACAGGTTGTTGTTGGCCGTGGTCTTTCCCTGTATATCTTTTATCGTGAACTCGAATTTTACATTCTGAAAAAAGAAATCCACATCCTTGAGATAGGCCTGTACATCTTTGTTGGTGATCACGTTTCGCTTTTCGGCCAGGTCATCTTCTACCTGTACTTTGCCATCGCGGAATATCTTGCTATAGCTTTGGGTAATGAGTACGTCCTTATCACCGTTGGGGGTGCTGGCGCTTCCCAGTGTATTCAATACATACTCCAGGAAAGCAACCATATCTTTTACTTTCTGCTGATGTTGCTTCGTAGGATCAGCTTTACCCTGCCCCTGCGCAAACGAACTATATACAGCGCTCCATAAAAGAATAGCGGCAAGCCACCGCTTACTTTCTTTCATAATAGAGAAACTTTCTGAGAAGATTTTTTTCAGTCTCATTATTCAATTTAACAAGATTCGAGATAAGCCAGCCGGTATTATAGCCGGGCCTGTTAAACTCCGAAAGTTCAAAATACCATCCGCTTACCTGGAAGAAATGGAATTTGACTTCATCAACGGTCTTAAATTTAAGATTACCTTTTTTGATCTCATAGAGGAACAACGAAAGATGATCCGGCACAAAGCGCTTCACGGTAAACTGACTCACGCTGTCGTTGGCAAAAGCCTTTCGCAGATTCATAAAGTCAAGCTCGTGACTTAACGGGTGAATGAATTTACCCACGCGTAATGTATCGCGCTGAAAGTACGGATCAAACATATCGGCATGCACGCGACTGATCACCCACTTGCTGCCGAGGTGATCTTTCTCCAGCTCCATAAACAGTATCACCGTCTGGTTCTTTCCATTCACGGTAAAGGTCGTGTGTACTTCCGAGTACCAGTTGCCTCCGTGAAAGTCGAGCAGCACGGGCTTTTCCAGTACTTCTTTGGCAAACTGTACTTTCAGATCGTTGTTGATACCGCGGTTATCTGCATCGAACAACATACCGATATACTTCCTGCGAAGTTTTTCATTCCTGTATAGCTTATCTTTCGGATAGTAGCGGTCGCCCTTCTCGTTCTCTTCACCGTTAAACCTCCTGAAAAACTGATTTACCTGTTTGGTTTCNNCCTGATAGGACGATCGATCTCATGCACTTGTTTCCGTCACACGTATATCTCCCAACATAACATCCCAGAACTCAACAATACGTCCTTGTATCTGGGTCTTCTTTCTTTCCACGTATATCGTGATGTCCTTCTTGGTCGTATCCTTATACTTCATGCCGTCATCGGATTCGCCTTCGAAGCGCTGATATATAGTAACAACACCTACATAGCGTCCATCGGGCTGACGCTCCAGGTCGCTGATGTAATGGATATCATACCAGGTAATGGATACACGATCGTAGTTTAATGCGATCAGTCTTTCAAAGTACTTGCGCACTTTATAGTAGTTTACCTCTTTGCGATTGAGCGATGACACTCCCATTTCTGCATCGGGCGCGAAGAGCTCTTCAGCACGGTCCATAACCCGCGTTGCTTCGGAGTATGGTGTCTTCTTGTTACCAATGATGCTGATATATTTGCTGAGGTCTCTCACTTTCTCCAACGCCAGTGAATCGATGGCCTGCTTTCTCGCAGGACTTATCTCAGCGCTTTGTGCCATTGCACGATCTATAGTAAGCAGGCTTAAAAACAATACTACTATATATTTATAGTGACTCATGTTATTTGATTTTAAGTGTAAAGTTTATTTCTGTTTGGTTAATTCCAGTTCGGTAATTCTGCCGGAGCCATCGAACTGAATGTTGCTGATCTTGTTGAAATTCTTTTTCTGATCTTTCAGGTAGTTGAGATAATCACGTATGGTGGTAGGCCGGTCGTAATCCTTCTGTCCGTTCTCTTCGCTGATCACGATCAATACCGGTGTATCAGCTGAGGTGAATAACGATAGGGCTTCATTGATACTGCTGTTGGCCGATGATACATTCGATGAACCGGCTATAGCATTGAAGTACTGCTCTAACCGCGCTTTCGGTTCGCGTGCTTTAGCATCTGCTTCACGTCTGGCACGCTCTTCTTCCGCCAATGCCTTTCTTCTTTCTTCTTCCTCTTTCTGCTTGCGGAGCGCTGCTTCCTGTTCTTGCTTTACTTTATCAAGCGATGCCTGGTTGCTTGCTTCCATCGCTTTCTTTTTACTCTTGCAACCGGCTCCTACCATCATCAATATAATGAAGGCGGCCATGAATAATCTGGAGGAGTTTCTGATTTGACGTATCATTTTTCTTTTCTGTTTTTTATACTAATGAGGAATATTTTCCAAAGAGAATGCATATAAAATATTATGCCAGTTTTGATTTATGCTAAAACACGATAGCATAAACGTTTATAGTGATTTGAATATTGTTCTGTGCATATACCGGACGATGTGTAGATAAAGCCCACAAGGGCTCATGGTTGGTATAGGTATACGGACGAAGTGCAGCAACAGCGCTATAGCAGCGCACTTATTTCGATGAAGCGTCCAGTGGGCCGGTAGCCGTTAATCGTTATAGGTTAATCGTTATCCGTTATAGGTTAAGCGTTATTTGTTAATCACTATTTCATAACGTATAGCGTAGAGGTACAATGGCAGCAATGAGACACTACCTTGCAAAGAGTAAATATTTGTCGTTCACTAAACAATAAATATAGATCACGCTATATATCTATAGCTGGGTAACTACGGATAAAGCTCGCTTCATCATCCACGATTAACGGTTAACGATCAACGAAGGATCTGCTTCAATATATCCGGAGAAAGCGGCTTGCTGATATAGTCTTCTATACCAAACGACTTGGCCTTGGCGATATCGGATGGATTTTGTGAAGATGAGACAACAATAATTTTTATATCGTCACGTTGATTAGGTGGAAGCTTGTTAAACTCTTCCAGGAAAGAAAACCCGTTCATCACCGGCATATTAAGATCAAGGAAGATATGAGAAGGTATACTGCGCACGCCTGCAAAAGCATCCTGCAAAAGTTTCATCGCTTCTTTGCCGTTGAAGACACTATATACTTCTTTCGCAAGGTTTATTCTTTTCAGAAGATTTTCAGTAATGAAATTGAAAACCGGCTCATCGTCCACTAACAAAACTGTATTAGGCATCATAACTCGATTATAGCTAAAAGATCACTCCCGCACGGCAGCTAATATTAGAAACATCGCACAACATGTCAAGCAATCATGTGTTTTTTGTTGTGACATGTGCGTGGCATGAATTTTTGCTACCGGAATTTTCGTATGATGTGTAGAAAAAAATCATATCCCTTTCGAGTGAGATGCCGTTAAAGATACTTTGTTAGACAATGTGGAAGTCTTAAAGTACATATCAGAAAATGTTTTAAGATTTCCAACTGGTTAATGCCTGTTGTCTTAACTATTTTAACCGTATTATTGAGAGAGTTCTACTGCCATGTCAAATATTGATACCGAGTTACAGCTTACCAGACCTTCCACCGAAAGGATTATTGAATTGGTGCGCACGACACGTAACGATCATATCCAGGAATTCCTGGTGGATAATGCATTGCAGCATTTCTTTTTAGAACATTATCACGTAGAGCACCTCAGTCCTATAAAACTGGAATTTCTGAAACGTGATCTCAAAGTATTATCGACTTCTTCCGTTGATCTCGTGCATTATGCTTCGGTTATTAAAGACATGAAAGAGTCGAACACGCTCACCATCACAGCGCAACACGAACTTTTCTTTTTCCAGGAGCTCGAAGGTATTTTCAAGAAATATATTTTCTGATCAATCTATCATCTTCAGCAATGCATACCGCGAACTCTCGGGGCATGCAGATTGTTATGCATGAAGTATATTTTGAATCACTATGGCTAAAGCAACATTTTCTGATCTGATCAGCAGCGATAAACCAACCTTTGTTGATTTCTCTGCAGAGTGGTGTGGACCGTGCAAAATGATGGCACCGATCCTGGAAGACCTCAAATCGCAGGTAGGCGACAAAGCACGGATCATTAAAATTGATATCGACCGTAACCCGCAGGCCGCAGCCGCATACCAGGTACAAAGCGTACCTACACTGGTATTGTTCAAAAATGGAAATGTAGTATGGCGCCAGTCAGGCGTTGTACCGACAGAATACTTAAAGCGTGTGATCGATCAGCACGCCTGATCACCAATCTTCCAATCTTCAAATAGTTGCGCTACTTCTTCACAATCCGGAAGTAATCAAATACAGAACCGTCTTTTGTATCGATGGCTTCCGCCCACAGTTGCTTGCCGTCAACATGGATCTGCATGAAAGCCCACAGGTGTTTACTGAACGCTACCAGTTTAGGATGTGAGCATCGCTCCGGATCGGGCGCATAATACGTTGGATCTGTACCAAAGCCACGCAGCTTTCCGCCACTTCCTGCAGTTATACTGATGAATCCTTCCGGTTGCCGGTATACATTTGGTGTTCCTATAAATTTTTGAATCGGTTCACCTTTTCCATTTATAGGATTGAGACGTTCATAAGTATGGGCATGTCCGTTCAGCACAACATCTACTTTGTATTGTTCAAAGAGCGGGTATAGCTCGATCACTTTTTTATAATCTTCCTTGTATGTGCACGATATACCGTTGTGGTGCAGAAAGACAATAATCCAGTCATACTTTCCCTGTGCATTTTGCAAGTCATTTATCAACCACGCCTTTTGTTTTTCGAATTCGTGGAAGTCACCGTTCTTGGAGTCAAGTCCTATAAAATGTGCATTGCTGTAATCGAAGCTATAGTAGTGACCGTTACCCGGGAGTTTCCACTCCTTTAAAAAATTCTCTTCCGGATTTACCACCCAATCATGATTACCCAGCACAGCAAAGGTTGGGATCTTCATAAATACATCTTTAAAATATGGAAAGAGATGCTTGTCATATCCTTCGCTCTCACCATTTGGATACACAATATCCCCTAATAATAAACCAAAATGAGGTCGGTCTTTTAACTTCGTTATACCCACCGCCATCTTATCGGGCTTCCCTCCTTCTCCAACAGGCTCTCCTATATCTCCCGCTGTAAAAAAATTAAAAGGTCTCTTCGCGTCAACCGAAGATATAAAATCAAGCGTATCCTTTTTCAGCAACTCCTCTTCATCTGTAAATATCCTGTACTGATAGCGCACACCACGCTGCAAGCCACGTATTGTCACCGTATTCATATACCCATATTTTGCTTTTACGACAACCCCCTGCGCTGTACGCCACGTTGTGTTTTCTGCACGCACCATCGCCTTACAATGTGTGCCGCTTGTAGTCTTCCAAAGTATACTTACGCTATCAGACAAAGCTGTCTGCAAATAGGGAGTACGCAATAGCTGTGGTATAGTCTGCTGTGCGCTGCATAGATGCGAGCCTAGTACGAGGACAATTAAAATGATACGGAGTTGGGTCATGATTCTTACTATAATTCTATACGACTTGATTCTTTACAATAAAGTTACTGATCTCTTCCTGCGAACGCACCAGGTATTCTCCCTGCGCGGGTATATTGTTCATCTGCTCGTCCAGCACAACAGCCTGTACCGTGTCGGCAACCTGCAGGGCCAGCATCTTGATGAGCTGTGATCGCAATTGCGCATTATATACCGGGAAGCACACTTCAATGCGCCTGTATATATTCCGGTTCATCCAGTCGGCCGACCCGATATATACTTCGGTGTTACCTCCGTTACCAAACATAAATACACGGCCGTGTTCGAGATAACGATCTACAATACGCTTCACGGTAATGGTATCGCTCATGCCAGCAATACCCGGCACAAGACAACAGATGCTTCGTACAATGAGCGTTACCTGTACACCAGCGCGCGCTGCTTCATATAGTTTGGAGATCAATACCTGGTCTTCCAGGTTATTGAGTTTGATGGTGATGGAGCCTTTCCCGTCCGTGCGCACATGGTCTATCTCCCGATTGATCAGCGCGATAAAACGTTGCTGTAGGTTAAACTGTCCAACCAGTAAATGCTTAAACTTCAGTTCGTCCGATGATTTAGGATTCCGTCTCTTCTTCAGAAACAGGAAAAGATCTTCCGCTTCTTTCAGCATCGGTTGGTGCGCGGTGAACAAAATATGATCGGTATAGAAACGGGCTGTGCTCTCATTAAAATTTCCGGTGGCAAGCAGACCGTTGTATTCATATCCCTTCGCACATTTCTTTTTGATAACGGCCAGCTTCGCGTGCACTTTCAATCCGGGAATACTATCAATGATGGTGATGCCCGCGCTCTTCATTTGCTTGGCCCACTTGATGTTGTTGGCTTCATCAAAACGCGCTTTCAACTCAACAAACACCATCACCTTCTTGCCGTTGCGCGCAGCGTTGATCAGCGCATGCACGATACGCGAATCGCTGGCAACACGATAAAGCGTTACATAAATCTTCGTGACAAATGCATCTATAGCAGCTTCGTTAAAAAATCGCAGCACCGTTTCATAGGAATGGAACGGTGGATGCAACAAAATATCCTGGCGCGTTATATCTTCCAGCAACGCGTGCTGTCCATTGGTAATGGTGTATTGTGCCTGACGATACGGAGGATATTGCAGTGCTTTATCATGCACCGGTATAGATGACAAGTCTTTTAAATTATGATAAGCGCCTCCCTGTACAGCCTCTGCTGTGCGTAGTCCCAATCGGTCGCGCAGCAAATCGCAGGTGGCGGGTTTCATGGTAGGCTCGTATAAAAATCGTGTGGCGAGTCCGAAGTCGCGTTGTGAAATTTTCTTTTCGATCTTCTTCGCGATGTTACCTTCAAACTCATCTTCCAGGTCCAGCTCGGCATCGCGGGTAATCTTGAAGCTTTCACAACTCACTACCTGCTTCTCGCGAAACAACTTTCCTACAAACAGTTTCACAATGTCATCCAGGAAGATAATATAGGAAGTGCCTTCGTGCTGAACACTATAGAACCGAGACAGTTTATCAGATGGAACATTAACTATAAAAACACGCAAGTCTTTCCCGCTGCCTTTAACGGTTACAGCAAGGTATATCTTGTTATTCTCCGGGCAATACTCCGTCCGCTCCGTAATGTCCACAATGTGCATATAGGAAGCCACCACATTCATGAAGTACTCTTCGAGAAATGGCTGAATGGTTTCAGGCACTGGTTCCTGGTATACCAGGTGAATGTTATTGCGCTTCAATGCCGGAAGCACCTGTTGCCGGATGATCGTGCCAAAGAATGTGAGCTGCTTCAGAATGGTGTTGTGAATAACGTCCAGCCGTGTATCAGGAATGGATACCTTTTTACTTTGAGACAAGGTATATAACGCTTTGAGAGCAGGAATACGCACCCTGTAAAACTCATCGAGGTTAGAGGAATAGATCGCCAGGAAGCGGATGCGTTCCAGCAACGGAACAGCCTCACGTGATGCTTCCATGAGCACGCGTTCATTGAACGACAACCAGCTCAGATCGCGATCAAAGAAAGTATAGTCAACACCTTTTTCTGCTCCTTTTACCCTTATCTTATTCATAACTATAACTTCAACGAGCGGTAAGATATAGTTGAAAGCGCAGGGCACCAACAAGAGTCTGCAAAAAATTAATGCCTCAGGCCAACCTTAACATTTCAGTAATATATTCTCGTGGCAACACAATAAAAAACCAGCTTCGGCTTGGGTAAGCATCCCGCTGGTTCAGGTATTCAATTCTTATAAATTATATACTTTCACAAATGACGATATCCCGTCAGACTGTAAACACAAGTTTATTGACCTGGTCGATCTCGTCCTTGCTCACCGTGTGACCCATGTTTGTATATATTTTCTCAGTTACACGGGCATTCATACTCTCCAATACGCGTGTGCTGGCCTTCACCCGCTCTACGGGTACGTGCGGGTCGGGATTACTGGTGCCTATAAACACCGGTGTACCTGCAAAGTCACCTGTATAGTTTTCTTTGTACAATATATCGCCGATCAGTCCACCGGTAAAAGCAACCACCCCACCCCACTTTGCTGCATGACGTGTAACATATTCAAGTGTGAGACACGCTCCCTGTGAAAAGCCCAGGAAGTATATATTTTCTTTTGCTATACCCGCAGCCTCTATATCTTTCACCACCTCTCCGATCACCGTAAGTGCTGACGATAACCATGGCTCATTGTGATTCGGATTGGCCATAAACGAATACGGATACCAGGTATAGTTGGTAGCCTGCGGTGCCACCAGCGCGTAATCATTTACCTGCAAGTGAGGCGCGAGTGAAAGTATATCGCTCGCCTGCGCACCCCGACCGTGTAACATGATCAACGCTTTCTTTGCCAGCTTCAGATCTTTACCGGCAGTTATATATTCTTTTGTATGCATAGTTATTTATACTTTTCAAGATTAAGTTTAACGGGCACAAGTTCCTGTTCCAGTTTTGCGCGATCGGCTTCATACCACGGAGGAAGTTTCAAGGCCTCGCCCAGGTGTTTCTCATCTTCATCTACCGAGAAACCGGGACCTGCTGTAGCAACTTCAAACAACACACCTCCCGGTTCGCGAAAGTATATAGATGTAAAGTACTGACGGTCTAGTATCGGCGTAGGATTCAGCATACGCAATGCCACCTTCTCACGCAATTTCAATTGAGACTCCCTGTCAGGTGTGCTGAATGCGAGGTGATGCACCGTGCCGCTTCCACCCAGTCCTTTGAGACTATCGGGTGTACAGAGTATATCGACAAAATTACCCGGACTATTGTGTGCAGCAAACCGAAAGCGATTTCCCTTCTCAGCTATCAACGTATGATCTAACTGCTCGGTCAGGACTGCCGCTGTTCGTTCATATCCTTCTTCCCAAATCTCTACACTGTAAAATCCGCGGATAGAATGTTCCAACGGTATATTTCCATAGGTAAAACCGGGGCGTGTATCCGTATCGTTGAAGACCAGTTCCAATCCCAGGCCATCGAGGTCTTCCAGGTATACAATGACTTCACGCTCGAATCGCTCCTGAGGTTCCTGGTATTTTATTTTGAATCGCCCGAGACGCTCAAGCCAGTAATCAAGGGAAGCATACGGAACAGAAAATGACGTTGTATTCAGAAATCCTTTACCATGGCGTCCCTTTACAAGACCGCTATACGGAAAGAACGTAAGTATACTTCCGGGATTTCCTTGTTCATCGCCATAGTATATATGGTATACTCCTTTGGCATCGAAGTTCACGGTCTTCTTCACCATACGAACTCCCAAAATACCAGTATAAAAATCTATATTCTCCTGTACACCCGATGCTATAGCAGTAACGTGGTGTATGCCTGTGATTAGTTTTTTCATGGGGTTATTCTTTATCTTTAAATAAATACTTTCCTTTGGGCTGCTAGCTTCTAGCTTCGAGCTGCTAGTTTGATTATCTGATGATATATATACCGCTACTGAAAACGCAATCTGAATCAACTCTTCCTTCAGCCTGCAACTTTCTTGAGCTGCTAGTTGCCTGAGTATATATACTACTAAAATAAAACGCAGTCTGTATTCCACTCC
>DJFR01000116.1:0-7179 GCA_002432545.1 Flammeovirgaceae bacterium UBA5867
ACGAACACAGCTTCGAACTGTAGCTCAGCATTGACAGCATTTACAATCAATGATATATCTGTAAATCCTACCGTGGTGATTGTACAGAATTCTCCAAACCTCGCTTGTAATACAAGTTATACGGGTGAGTTATCAGCATCCGTAACGGAAGGCACGACTACGGGTGTTACTACCGGCTATACATTCGAGTGGTTCCGCGGAGCTAATAATACCAATGCCGCTGATTTCATCTCAACGGGTATTACACTTTCAGGAGTGCAGGAGGGTGACTATACCGTGCGCGTAACGGATATAGCTTCAGCAGGCAACGGATGTATTGGTATAGCAACCCTATACCTCGAAAGAGAAATACCAGTATATAATAACGATGTTATTACAACAGCACAAACACAATGTGCACCTACACTGGATGGATCAATTGAAGTGACTACCGTGAGACGAGATCTGATGGGTACTACAAGATTCTTTGATATGAACGATCCTGCTGAACTTGCAAACTTCTCGTTCCAGTGGTTCGATGCAGCCCAGAGTCCGATAACAGCTGTTGTGGCCGGAGACGCAACGTCACCGAACCTCACCAGCGGTACATACTATGTGCAGTCTACGGACAACCTCGGTTGTACATCGTTGTTCACCATTGCCATCATTGATGACCAGACAACGCCTCCGACTATTTCACTGGATGCATTTACAAATCCGGCTGTATGTATACTTCCTGAAGTTACCGGTTCATTAAGTGTTATCGCTGATAACAACCCGAACTTCGGAAACTATACATTCCAATGGTACCAGGGTAACGTTGCTTCGGGTGCTGTTGTTGATTCAGACAATGAGTTAAATGATATACCATACACAGCAACAGCTTCCTATACTATACGTGTAACGAACAATACTACGCACTGCTTCTCGGATGCGACATTCAAATTCAAGACCGATACCGTTGCAGTACAGACACTGGCGTCTGCCACGCCATTGACAAGCTGTATAACTACAAACGGAAGCTTGTTTGCAACCGTGCCACGTGGTGATGGAAGTCTGTATGACTATGATTGGTATAAAGGACCAGTTGTCAGTGGCAATCCGGTTTATACGGGCAACATAGTAACAATCGCTCCAATGGGTGTATATACTGCTATCGCGAAGCACCCTACGTTGAACTTCTGTACGATATTGCCAGATACGGCTACGGTGACTGACAGCAGAATTTACCCTGCGGTAAATATTACGCCAATGTCTCCGCTTACATATTGTGATCCTGCCAAGTTAAACGGTGCGGCCAATGCTGATGTAGGTGGTACAATCATCGGATATACTTTCGATTGGTTCGAAGGTTCAATATCGGGTACGCCTCACTTCACGGGAAGTGCTGCTACTAACCTTGCTGCTACAACGTACGTGGTACGCGCAACCGATGTAATCTCAGGTTGTACCGGAAACAACAGTATAACGATTACCAGCGATCCGATGAGGGTGCCTGTTCCGCAGGTGGTGCTCGTAGCGAATCGTACCGATTGTGAAATACCAAATGGTATACTCTCTGCTTCGGTTAATGGTAACATCAGTGACTACTCATTCAACTGGTATGACGGTGGTGCTGTGAAGCCTAACGCTGACGCTACAGGCGATGTATACTGGAACCTGGATGCAGGACAATATGCTGTAACAGCTATTGACGACATATCGGGTTGTGCTTCTGATCCCGTTATAGGAAAAGTAGACCAGCTATATGTATACCCTGAGTTTATGCTGAAGACAACGCCTGCATTGTGTACACAACAAAATGGTACCGCTAACCTGATTGTTCTGAACGGAAGTGATATTCAATCTATCGAGTGGAATATCAACGGAACGTTGATGACAGGTCCTTCGATCGGTGAACTCCCTGCGGGTACCCATACGGTAACTGCAATCACATCACTCCACTGTGAAAAAACAGAAACCGTGATTGTGAAAACAGAAATCAATGTTTACAACGCAGTGTCTCATAATAATGATGGCATGAATGACTTCTTTGAGATCGGATGTCTGGAAGAATTCAAGAATAACCATGTACGAATCTTTAACCGTGCCGGAACACTGGTATATGAACAACGCGGGTATAACAACCAGGATCTTGTCTTCAATGGTGTGTCCAACCGCGGTATCAGTATACTTGGAAACGGACTTCCGGATGGAACATACTTCTATATTATTGATAAAGGTGATGGCTCTGAAGCAAAGACCGGTTACTTAGAACTGTTGAAATAAAAAAGCCCTATGAAAAAATTGATAATCTGCTTAGCTCTGATGGGAATGCTGGTTCCCTGGAAACTTTTTGCGCAGCATAATATTGTATACTCGCAATATTTATTCAATGGCTTGCTGATCAATCCTGCGTATGCAGGAAGT
This sequence comes from Flammeovirgaceae bacterium UBA5867, assembly GCA_002432545.1. GTDB lineage: Bacteria > Bacteroidota > Bacteroidia > Cytophagales > Cyclobacteriaceae > Ohtaekwangia. The sequence goes on from DJFR01000116.1 coordinate 2,389, forward strand.
CACGTGCAGCTTAGTGCTACACTGAACTATCGCAACCAGTGGATCAATTTTGAAGGTGCGCCGGAAACCACAACATTGGGGGTGCACTCCGCTTTTCGTAAAGAGCGTGTAGGCCTGGGGTTGTTAGTAACCAACGACAAGATCGGTAGCTATCGAAATACCGGTCTTTACGGAAGCTACGCCTATATCATCAAGCGCCCGGGCGGGGGAGTACTCTCGCTTGGGGTGCAGGGCGGCTTCAACAACTTCAAAGCTGATTTTACCGAGTTGAATTTGAAAGCTGATGCCGATCCGATCTTCAATGGGTTCTTCAATGAACTAAGACCAAACTTTGGTGGTGGTATATTTTATTACAACAAAAAGATGTTTGCCGGTTTTTCAGTACCCACCATTCTGAAGCATGCAGATTTCTTCAAAGGGTCATTCGAGCAATTAGCATTGCCGCGGGTATATTATGTGAATGCCGGTACAACTTTCCCGATCGATCGCATGGAGAAAGTTAAAGTAAGTCCGTCATTTTTATTGCGTGTGCAGGACGGTACTCCGCTCAGTGCTGATATAAACCTGAATGTTATCTTCTATGATCAGATCAACATCGGACATTCTTACCGCACGGGCGATGCTATCATAACGTTCCTGGGTTTTAAACTGAGTGAGAAATTCCATTTCGTTTACTCGTATGACTGGACAACTTCGGCTATCGGAAATTACTCGAAGGGTACGCATGAATTTACCATTAACTACCGCACCCGCATTCGCAACGTTCACAAAGATGTTGAGTGCCCGTATTTTTATAGCCACTAAGTATAGCATTACCTTTACATTTCTTAAAGCAAAACTTTTCTGTTGCGAAGACTTCATTTCTTTTGCTGTCTTCCAATCCCATATTCATCCATGCCGTTGCAATATTGGGGAATATAATAATTTACCAGTGTTCAGTATGTAGGATTTTCAATCAGAGTTAGCGGGCACGCGTTTTTAACCGTCACAATAATTTGATTCTGAAAATCACCTATGGAAGTCTATAACAAGGTAATACAAGTGGGTTCGCTGAAAATAGAGATTTCCATTTCCGATAGAGCGAACTCGATTTTATATCAATCTCCAAGCGACCATCTTAGTGCCGTGACCAATCCCTATTATGTAAACCTGACTGCTCGTGATGAAGACGACAAGCGTATCTGGCAAACCCCTGTCATGGACGATCACGGTGAAACAAAATACTATGCCTCCGTATACGAAGCGATTGAAGACGCCCGTACAAAACTCGGAGAAGCCGGGGAAGATCTGGAGTATGACTTACCGGGAAGTTCCAAAGAATTACAGATTCTGTTAATCGAAGATATACAGGAAGACATGGAGTTAATGTCCATGACGCTGCGTAAGGCAGGCATGCGCTTCAAGATCAAACAGGTTGACACGCGCGAAGAATTTGTACACGCTTTATCTGACTATAACGCTGATATAATTTTATCCGATCACGCTATACCTCAATTCAATTCACTGGAAGCGTTGTCGATGGCGCGGAAGGTAAAAACAGATATACCGTTCATCATTGTGAGTGGCGGTGTATCCGAGAACATGGCCAAGACTTGTATACAGCAAGGCGCTAATGATTATGTGCTGAAATCTGATATTTACCGGTTGCCGCTTGCCATTCAAAAAGCATTACGCACCAGCACAATTTCGTATGCTACACGTGAAGATTTACTTCATAAAGTAGAAGACCTCACCAGGACTAATAATGAACTTGAGCACATGGTATATGGCGTAGCACACAATTTACGTTCGCCACTAAATTCCATGTTAGGGTTGCTGGACCTTGCGCGACAGGAAGGAGAAGCAGCGTCCAAGAATCTGAAGCACTACTTCCAGATGATGGAAGAGAGTATACGTAAGCTGGACGGCTCGGTAAATGATCTGCTGAAGTATGCAAAGAATACAAAGAAAGAAATTACCATCGAGAAAATTGATTTTCGTTCGATCATCGATGAAGGTATACAGCAAATGAAATTCATCAAGGGATTCGATCGCATCCAGGCCTCAGTCGAAGTACATCAATCTTCTTTATTCTATTCAGATACACATCGCATTCGCGCGGTTATCAATAACCTGATCTCCAATTCCATCAAGTATATGGATTACTCGAAGTCCAATCCTTCGATCGAAATCAATGTGGAAGCGAACAAGCACAAGGCAACACTGGAGTTCAAAGACAACGGTATTGGTATCAACGCAGCCTATCTTTCAAAAGTGTTTACAATGTTTTACCGCGCAACGTCTCAGAACGAAGGCTCCGGTCTGGGACTATATCTTGTGAAAGATACCATACAACGACTGGGCGGCACTGTCCATATCGAATCCAAAGAAGGAGACGGTACGACTTTCTACATTACGTTGCCGAATCACTATTCCACTTCCCTGAGTTGATTTTGTATGAAGTTTTACAGTTAACGGGAATAAATTATATTGCCGGCCTGTACAAGAATGGCTTTATATGAAAATACTCGTCTGTGATGATGATGAAGTGGTGCTGGGAATAATCAAACTTACCCTACAAAACGCAGGCATGGAACCGTATTTGGCAGGTGACGGGCGGGAAGCTTTACGTCATCTACGGGAGCATGAACACTTTGATCTTATCATCACCGATATTCACATGCCGTATCATAACGGTGACGAAGTATTGAAACTGGTGCGCGAAGAACAGCAGAAGAATACACCCATCATTATGCTATCGTCTGATGGCGAAGAAGAAGTGATTGCACTTGCACTGAAACTCGGGGTAAACGAATTTATCACCAAGCCACTCGACCCAACCAAACTGCTTAAGAAAATAAAAAAATTGGTAAAGTAGTATAACGCGCTGCTGTTATATATTCTCTTCTTCTTTTCGCGTTAATATCCGTTCCTTCTTGATATCGATTCGCAGAAATGCATACAGGCTCATGTATATATTGGCAATCCATACCAATGCAAAACCTGCTATGATGTAGCCCCGCCAGTCGTGTATCAGTAAAGTATACCGCGTGAGGAACAACATCAATATGGTTACATAGTGACTGAAACAATACTCGCAGGTAAAGAGGTAAAAGAATTTTCGTTGTACAACGGTGTGACAATCCTTACTCTTCCTGACGCAATATTCCCGTGGCTCCTTAAATACCTCTTCGTGCGTAACCGTCCAGGCAATGCAGGCAATCGGGATAGCCAATACAAACAGCCAGATAATTTGTTCGTTTAATTCCATAGTCAGTAGCGATTCCCGTATACTATAAAATCTCTTGCCAGCTACTGGTTTTTATAACAGATTAGGATTGATCTGACAACGTGGACTATAAAAAGATGCAACACATTTGAGGGTAAAATCTCCTGGTTGCGTCTCAGTAATAGTTCATCCTTGTGAAGTGTATGCGATTACTGACTGGAGTTCTCTTTGTAATAATACCGTTGTTTGCTATAGCACAGTCTCAACGCGAAGTTGCAGCTGTATTGAAAGAACATATACTCGCGGAAGCAAACCAGGCATTAAAAGAAATGCCTGTTACGGTAACATCGGCACACAGCGAACGTAGCGCAGGAGGGAAGCACGATTTTTATTCCGAAGGTGATTACTGGTGGCCCGATCCTGAAAATCCGCAAGGTCCCTATATCCAGCGGGACGGCATGACAAATCCCGAAAATTTTACAGCACATCGCAAAGCCATGGTTCGCTTCAGCAGAATTATAGGCGCACTGGCATCTGCCTATAAAATTACCGGTGATGATAAATATGTAAAGCACGCCATACGGCACCTGCAGGCCTGGTTTGCCGATACAACTACGCTGATGAATCCATCGCTGCGCTATGCACAAGCTATTAAAGGAAGATATACCGGGCGTGGCATCGGTATCATTGATACCATACACCTGATGGAAGTTGCGCAAGGTATATTGGTGATGGAGAAATCGCGCAGCATGAACCGCACGTTGCTGAGTCAAACGCGACAATGGTTCAGACTATATCTGCAATGGCTCACTACACATCAATATGGAAAAGATGAAATGAACGCAGAGAACAATCACGGTACGTGCTGGGTAATGCAGGTTGCTGCTTTCGCGAGATTTACTGCCAATGATACGATTCTGAATTTTTGCCGAGACCGCTATAAAAATATATTACTTCCCAATCAGATGGCAATCGATGGAAGTTTTCCGCGTGAACTTAAGCGTACCAAACCCTATGGTTATTCGTTGTTCAACCTTGATGCTATGGTTATGGTTTGTCATATACTTTCCGATGCAAGTCATAACCTGTGGCACTATAAAACTGCGGATGGAAAAAGTATACAGAAGGGAATCGAATTTCTATATCCCTACGTGAATGATAAGAGCAAATGGCCGTATCCAAAAGATCTTATGTATTGGGACAATTGGCCGGTGGCCCACCCGTTTTTGGTGTTCGGAGCGACAGTCTTTAAGCAACGCGACTGGTTCAACACGTGGAAACAACTTGATCACGATCCATCCGTAGAAGAAGTACTTCGAAATCTCCCGGTACGAAACCCAATCATCTGGTTAGAGAATTGATACACTATATAGTTGCTGCGGAGCAAAATAGTTTACTTTTGTGACCAGTAAAATCTGAATCGCGTCTTCTATGAAAATGGTAAGCAGAATAATCGGCAAAGGATATATAAAAGTCACCTTCTATTCACCGGAAGAATGGCAGGAGTTTCTCGAAGTACAAAAGATGATGGGCAACGATATAACATCCCTGGAAGTTGTCGATGTAAAAGATCTGCGCGAAGC
>DJFR01000116.1:7256-20428 GCA_002432545.1 Flammeovirgaceae bacterium UBA5867
TCCGCATACTCCCTGATAATAAGATTCGTAGTCGAGTCCCGATCAAACACCGAGTACCATCCCTGCGTTTCATGCGGTGGATCGCCAATAAAATCATCTCCCGGTTTCCACATGCAGGCGGGCTGTCGCGGTCGTCCTTCACCTCCCCAGGCCCAGAAGTTACAACCGGCTATAACACTGTTTTCCTGATGGGCTCGCTCATATATACCTTGAAATATACGGGTATAGTACTGATCGCGAATGCGTGTAGAAGCAGCAGCATCATGACTGTTGCTGTCGCGCGAAATACCAAATTCCTCCAACACCAATGGCTTGTTAAGTTTACGGGCAATGGCTTCATGTTTATCGATATAGTCCATAGCATAGTTTACAGATGAATCGTATGTCTCATCAGCGCGCAGCGGATCATATACATTCCAGTTCTGTACCCAGATATGAATCGTCATGTAATCTATACTCTTGAATGAATGATCCTTCTCCGGATCAGTGCCCGAGTATGGCGATGATGTAGTACCTTCGCTGCCGATCGTTACCAGGTGATTACTGTCAAGATTCTTGATCAATGCCGATGTATTCTCGATCCACGATGTATACTCTTTTGTATGCGTGATGCCGCGCGGCTCGTTGCAAAGTTGCCACGCCATTATGGTAGGATCATCTTTATAGTTTATGTCCGAGTACGAATTCTTCCGATTGACAATGAAAGTGATATGCTTGTTGAGCATCTCCACGGCCTGTGGATGTGTATAGAACTGCGAAACAAATTCCTGGTAACGTCCCCAATCACCTCCCGGATGTGGTGGTGGATATGGAATAGAATCAGCTTCATTTGCCCAGACTATATATTGCCCCATGCCGCCAGACCAGTTCCAGAAGTTTGAGAGACAAACAATAGCATACATATTTCGGGCGCGCATTTCGTGTAACAGAAAATCGAGGCCATCCAGTACTTCTTCGTTATATATACCGGGCGCAGTCTGCAATGCAGGCACCATGCGGTAAGGTTCTGTATCAGGNNAGGTTTAATCCGTACCAGAAATTAGTGCCGAGGTAATAGTAATCTTTTGTTCCGATTCTGAAGTGTGTACCGGCTACGGTAACAAAATCAGTTTTCTTCTGGCAGCCGGGCAAAGCAAGTATAGCGGCCAGCAAGAGCCAATGAATAATCTTCATGGTGTATAATAGCGTTTGGTTGTTACAATAAAAATAGAACAACCACTGCTATACATTGCCGGTATTTGTACTAAAGAGCGGGGGTAAATCTTTCAATTCACATTTATACGTCCGACATTTGAAGTATATCTGTTGAAGAGAATGAGATGAAAATCTAAAGTGAAAGTGAAGGTAAATCAGATCGGAACGTGCCTGAACATTCGTAGCGCCATAGGATACATTAAAAAAATAAAAAACAGAAATCGGGCGATAGTTTTTCTTTTCATGCATTTCTCTTCAAGAAATTACCGATATTTCACAATACTTCTAACTTTGTGCCCACAAAATCGACCATATGCTATTGGATTTTGAAAAGCCTATTGCGGAGTTGGAGTCAAAACTTGGCGACATGAAAGGTTTAGCCAGCGACAGCGATAAGGAAGTACAGGCTGCTGTGAAAGCACTCGAAAAGAAAATTCTTGATCTCAAGAAAGAAACTTTCGAGAATCTTACCGGCTGGCAACGTGTTCAACTTTCGCGTCATCCCGACAGACCGTATACACTTGATTACATTTATGAAATCACTACCGATTTTATAGAACTGCACGGTGACCGTACCGTGTCGGACGATAAAGCGATGGTAGGTGGACTTGGAACGATTGATGGACAAACGTTCATGCTGATCGGCCAGCAAAAAGGACGTAATACCAAGCAACGCCAGCTGCGTAACTTTGGTATGGCGAACCCGGAAGGTTATCGTAAGGCACTGCGCCTCATGAAGATGGCCGAGAAGTTCAACAAACCAATCGTAACATTCATTGATACTCCGGGAGCTTTTCCGGGACTTGAAGCGGAAGAGCGCGGACAAGGTGAAGCCATTGCGCGTAACCTCAAGGAGATGTTCGGACTCACCGTGCCGGTGATCTGCATCGTGATTGGTGAAGGTGCTTCCGGTGGTGCATTAGGTATAGCGATCGGTGATCGTGTTATGATGCTTGAAAACTCCTGGTACTCTGTAATCTCTCCGGAAAACTGTTCAACCATTCTCTGGAGAACGTGGGATTATAAAGAGCAAGCCGCAGAATTACTGAAGCTTACAGCAAAAGATATGCACTCGCTTAAACTGATCGATGGTATCATTAAAGAACCGCTCGGGGGNNTGAAGCTTACACCGCAGCAACGCATCGAGCAACGTATCGACAAGTTCTGCAACATGGGTGTTGTAAAAGAATAAGGAATCTAAAACTTTAGAATAAAAGGCTACCATGTATCGGTAGCCTTTCTTTTTTATAAAAATCCCGATACCTTAAGCGCTCAGAGAAATATACCTGCACGCGAAATGAAACTACATGTAATGAATACCGGCCTGTTCAAGCTTGACGGTGGTGCTATGTTTGGCGTAGTGCCTAAATCGATCTGGCAAAAAACAAATCCTCCGGATGAAAACAATCTTTGCACCTGGGCCATGCGGTGCCTGTTGATAGAAGATAAAGGCAAACTGATCTTGATTGACAATGGTATTGGTGATAAACAGGATGCAAAATTTTTCAGTCACTATTATTTACATGGCGATGATAGTCTCATCAAGTCATTGAATAAAGCAGGCTTTTCCGAGAATGATGTGACTGATATGTTTCTCACACATCTGCACTTTGATCACTGCGGGGGAGGTGTTCGGTATGAAAATTCAAAGCTCGAGCTGGTGTTTAAAAACGCAACGTACTGGTCGAATGCAGATCACTGGCAATGGGCCACCAAACCGAATCCGCGTGAGAAGGCAAGCTTTATCAAGGAAAATATACTCCCGATGGAGCAAAGCGGTCAACTGAGATTTACGGAGATAAACGCTTCTCCGTTCACACAATTTGATATACTATATGTATCGGGGCATACTGATAAAATGATGATCCCGAAGATCCGGTATAAAGACAAAGTGATCTGCTATACGGCCGATCTGCTTCCATCGATTGGTCATATACCGTTGGCGTACGTGATGGGTTATGACACCCGTCCATTGATAACGCTGGAAGAGAAAGAAAAATTTTTGAACGAGGCTGCTGACAACGGCTATATACTCTTCCTGGAACACGACCCGGTACATGAATGCTGTACCGTAAAACGTACCGAAAAAGGCGTGCGGGTAGATCAGACTTTTTCACTGGCAGAAATTCTATAAACTATATATGAAGATCGGTATTGTACTTTCCGGGGGTGGTGCCCGCGGTATATCACACATCGGTGTATTAAAGGCACTCGAAGAATTTGGTATCAAAGCGAATTGTCTCGCAGGTACCAGCGCAGGTTCTATCGTAGGTTCGCTCTATGCATACGGATATAGTCCGGATAAAATACTGGAAATTATTCTGGCCACCAGTCTCTTTAAATCCGTTCGTCCTGCATGGGCATTAACAGGTTTACTGAGTCTCGAAGGACTTCGTGATGTACTGCTGAAATATATTCCGGAGAACTCCTTCGAGTCACTGAAAGTACCCATGACTATTGCTGCTACCGATATTAAAAAAGGTAAAGCTGTATATTTTTCGAAGGGCGAATTGATCCCTACTATATTATCGTCATGCTGTGTTCCGGCTGTGTTTAACCCCATACAATTCCAGGAGTGCACATTCGTGGATGGCGGTATCGTAGACAATCTTCCTTCCAAATCCATTCGTGAACAATGCGATTTTCTGATCGGCTCACATTGTAACTATATATCAGACGATGTAGACGTGAAGAATTTCAGAACCGTGATCGAACGCAGTTTGCTGATTGCTATCAACGGAAACACTACGGTAAGTAAAAGCCTTTGCGATGTATTGATAGAACCCCCGGATGTAGGTAAAGTAAGCGGCTTCGATCTGAGCAAGGCTAAAGATCTTTTTGAAATCGGATATCAGTTTACCAAAAAGAATTTTAAACCGGAAGATTTCAGAAGTTATGACAACGCTGAGTTTTAAGCAGCAGATCCTGCAAGGTATACCCGATGAAATGCCACCGGCACAACCGTATGATGCTTCGGTGAATCACGCTCCGAGACGAAAAGATATACTCACTACAGAAGAAAAGAAACTCGCAGTGCGAAATGCACTCCGATACTTTCCGGCCCGTCATCATGAAATACTGGCGCAGGAATTTTACGATGAGCTCATTCGCTTCGGACGTATCTATATGTATCGCTTTCGTCCTGCGTATACTATGCACGCACGGCCGATCATGGAGTATCCACACCAATCGTTGCAGGCTGCAGCCATCATGCTCATGATTCAGAATAACCTGGATCCTGCCGTGGCACAACATCCGCATGAGTTAATTACCTATGGTGGTAACGGAGCTGTGTTTCAGAACTGGGCACAGTATCTTCTTACCATGAAGTATCTTGCACAGCTTACCGATGAGCAAACGCTGCACATGTACTCAGGTCACCCGATGGGTATATTTCCTTCTTCCAAAGAAGCTCCGCGGTGTGTTGTTACCAACGGCATGATGATCCCCAACTATTCCAAGCAGGACGACTGGGAGCGATACAATGCATTGGGTGTAACGCAATACGGACAGATGACGGCAGGCTCCTATATGTATATAGGTCCGCAAGGTATAGTGCATGGCACAACCATTACGATTTTAAATGCTGGTCGTATGATCAGCAAACACGGAGAAAGTCTTGCCGGAAAACTATTTGTTACTTCCGGACTTGGCGGCATGAGTGGTGCACAACCAAAGGCCGGTAACATTGCCGGTTGCATCACAGTGATTGCAGAAGTAAATCCAAAAGCAACACAAAAACGGCATGAACAGGGATGGGTGGATGAAGTGATCACCAACCTGGAAGAGCTCGTTATCCGTGTTCGTGATGCACAGCAAAAGAAAGAAATAGTCTCGATCGCCTACCAGGGTAACGTGGTAGATGTATGGGAGAAATTTGCTGCTGCCAATATTTATATCGACCTGGGTTCCGACCAGACTTCACTTCACAACCCCTGGGCTGGGGGTTATTATCCCGCAGGACTAAGCTTCGAAGCCGCCAACGAACTGATGGCCAATAACCCGGAGCATTTTCAGGCGAGGGTGCATGAGTCGTTGCAACGGCATGCCCAGGCAATCAACAAGCATACTGTGCGGGGCACATACTTCTTCGATTATGGAAATGCATTTTTACTGGAAGCCTCGCGTGCCGGTGCCGATGTGTGGGCGAAGGATGGTATAAATTTCAGGTATCCTTCTTACGTACAGGATATTATGGGGCCGTTATGTTTTGATTACGGGTTCGGCCCGTTTCGCTGGGTGTGTACTTCGGGAAATGAGCAAGACCTTGACTATACCGACAAACTCGCAGCGGATGTATTGAAAGATATACTGAAGCACGCACCGGAAGATATACGTGCACAACTTCAGGACAATATCCAATGGATCACACAAGCCAAAGCAAACCGGCTCGTAGTAGGTTCAAAAGCCCGTATACTATATGCCGATGCCGAAGGACGCATTGCTATAGCACTGGCGTTTAACGAAGCCATTCGTGCCGGGAAAATAGGACCGGTGGTGTTAGGACGTGATCATCACGATGTTTCAGGTACAGACAGTCCCTATCGCGAGACATCCAATATATACGATGGCTCACGCTTTACGGCCGACATGGCGATTCATAATGTTATAGGTGATTCATTTCGTGGAGCAACATGGGTTTCCGTTCACAACGGTGGGGGTGTAGGCTGGGGCGAAGTAATCAATGGAGGCTTTGGCCTGTTGCTGGATGGTTCGGATGATGCCGAACGCAAACTCCGTAACATGCTATATTTTGATGTTAACAATGGTATAGCACGCAGAGCATGGGCACGCAACGATCATGCTGTTACAACAATTGGCCGCGCTATAAAAAATCAAACCAACCTTACCGTCACGCTTCCTAACGAAGTTAGCGGCAGTTTATTAGACAATTTAGTTCCTTAAACCTGAGTAACCTTTTATCGTTTGATAGTTTGTATAAGATTTGCACCCACTAACAATCAAACGCTTATGAAAAAACTATTAACTGTCTTATTATCATTAGGAGCTTTTATGTCAACAGTTTATGCACAGACCACACAGGGAAACCTGATGTTTGGTGGCGCGGTAGGCTATACATCGCAAAAGCAGGAAGATGCAGGTGAAGATGATAAGTACTCTTCATTTGAGTTCTCGCCAAGTGTAGGTTACTTTGTAGCTGATAACCTTGCTGTTGGACTTGACTTCTCTATACTTTCAGAGAAAGAAGACAATGGTTTCGGTGGCGATGACAAGACAACAACTTTGCTGGTTGGTCCTTTTGTTCGCTACTATAAATTTACTTCGAACGATAAATTTGCTTTCTACGGTCAGGCAGGTTTCGGTATAGGTTCACGCAAGATCGAGCCAGACGGTGCCGATGAAACCAAGCAAAGCGCTTTTAATGTATACATATCACCGGGCTTCTCGTATTTCTTCAACGAGCATTGGGCTATCGATCTGCAACTTCAGGGAATTACATACTCAACCTTCGATCCGAATACTGATGGTGATGCGGATGATGACAAGGAAACTGATTTTACATTTGGTGTAGATTCGCTTAATCCATCCTTAGGTATACGCTTCTATTTAGGTAACTAAACTGGTTATAACTCATTAAATCGTCAAAAACCTCTGCCTATAGCAGAGGTTTTTCTATATAGGCACTATATTTGAGCCTCATGGATTAAACCAATTCATATGAAAAACAACCAATTTAAATTTGTAATGATTGCGGCACTCATGCTCATGAGCACAGGTGTGTTTGCACAGACCCAATTTGCTGTTGGGATTAAAGCCGGCCCTAACTTCGCAAGTTTGAATAGAGATGAAAGCCCTGGAGAGAACTATAAAAACAGAACCGGTTTTCATGCAGGCGCTTTTGCCCTTATTAAGTTATCGAAGATCGGTATACAGCCTGAAGTTGTTTTTTCTCAGCAAGGTTCTACCTTCAAGTATAGCGGCAGCCCTGATTTAAAATCCAATTTCAGCTATGTAAATATTCCGATTATGATCAAGCTGTATACCATAGCGGGCATTAACATTCAGGCTGGTCCGCAATTTGGTATTTTAACATCGGCAAAAGAAGAGGACTATAATGTTGCCACCGGTAAAATTACCGAAGACAATATCAAGGATGATATGAAGAAATCGGACGTTAGTTTAGCATTAGGCCTGGGCTGGGATTTACCTTTCGGTTTGTCAATCGATGGGCGGTATAACTGGGGATTGTCTGATATCAACTCCGGAGCTTCAGCATCAAGCATTAAGAACCAGGTATGGCAATTCTCAATAGGATATAAGCTTATTAAACTTGGTAAATAATCAAAGAAATATAGTATAGCTAAAGTATAGCCTTACTGAAAATAAAAAAGCTGCTTGTATGAGCAGCTTTTTTTATGGCCGATTATTAACCACGCCAGCAATAAAGATTATCGAAGGTATCTTCTCCGTATTGTACAAATCCATGACGGCTATAAAATTCATTTGCTTTACTGCCTTTCAACGCCAGCAGGGTAATGGAACACGATTGCTCACGGGCTTTTTGCTTTACGCGATCCAGCGCTATACGCCCTGTGCCTTTGCCCTGATGTTCCGGGCATACATATAAATGCTCCAGTTTTAATGTATCCGCCAATTGCAGGAAAGAATAAAACCCGATGACAACTCCGTTTATTAAAATAAGCGTAGTATCATCGGGTCTGAAATTTTCAACCAATCGCTCTCTTGCGCGCTGGGGATCAAAGCGACCTATATTTTCAAGACTTTCTTTCATGGCCGCTATCCTGATCGCTACCAACGTCTCGATATCCGAAGATGTAGCGCACCGAAATTCAATGTCATGAGTATACAATCGAACTAGCGATGTCAATTAACTTTGATGAGGAAGTAATCTTTACGCCCTTTTTGTGCAAGCAGGTATTTACCGTAGAGTAAATCTTCTGCAGTTACCTTGCGGTCAAGTTTAATCTTCTCTTTGTTGATACTTACTCCATTACCTTGAATAGCCTTGCGCGCTTCACCCTTCGAAGTATATATCTGAGTTTTTTCTCCAAGTAATCCCACAGGGTCAACATTGTCATTAAATAGACCTTTGTCTACTGTATAGGTCATACTTTCGTCAAAGGCATCTTCAATTTCTTCTTCTGTTAATTTTTTGAAGTCCTCAAAAGAAGATCCGAAAAGTATATCGGTTATATATTGTGCTTTTTTCAACTGTTCTTCGCCATGTACACGCAATGTTATGTCTTCGGCCAAAGCTTTTTGCAATGTTCCTGTGCGTGTGCTGTTCTCCAATTCAAGCGCCTCAATCTCTTCTTTACTCTTCAGAGTAAAGATGCGTATGAAGTTAGGAGCATCGGCATCTGATACCTTCTTTAACCAGAATTGGTAGAATTTATAGGGCGATGTCTTCTTCGGATCAAGCCATACATTGCCGCCTTCGGTTTTGCCGAACTTGGTTCCGTCTGCTTTGGTAATGAGCTTGGTGGTTAGTGCAAAGGCATCACCGTTAGATTTCCGTCTGATGAGCTCCGTGCCGGTAACTATATTTCCCCACTGATCAGAACCGCCCATCTGCAACTTGCAGTTCTTGTTCTCGAATAACCAATAGAAGTCATAACCCTGCACCAGTTGGTATGTAAATTCAGTAAATGACAAACCTGTCTCGAGGCGTTTCTTTACGGAATCTTTCGCCATCATATAATTTACCGTGATGTGTTTACCAACATCACGGATAAACTCCAATAGTTTAAAATCTTTGAACCAGTCGTAGTTGTTTACGAGCTCGGCACCATTCTCACCGGTAAAGTCGAGGAAGCTTTCCAATTGCTTGCGTACACATGCAACGTTGTGTTGCAGTATATCTTCAGAGAGCAGGTTGCGTTCAGCCGATTTGCCGGACGGATCACCCACCATACCCGTAGCACCACCCACCAGCGCCACTGGTTTATGGCCGCAGCGTTGAAAGTGTACTAATGTCATGATCTGCACCAGGTGACCGATGTGAAGTGAATCCGCAGTCGGATCAAAACCTATATATCCGGATGTAACTTCTTTACCCAGTTGATCTTCCGTACCCGGCATGAGGTCATGCACCATTCCGCGCCAGCGCAGTTCTTCTACAAAATTCTTTTTCATCTGTTTATAGTGGCGCAAATATAGGTGAGCAGGGGCAAGCATCAAAAACAAAGGCCCGATGTTCTGTAAACACCGGGCCCTTTGGGAATATTAATAACTAACTGATAACTTGATCATTATTCAATTATATAGCGATAGATCGGATCCACATCGCTGTTGTGATCGATGCGGCAAACCTGGTCGATCAAACCATTGTCGATGTGGTATACCCAACCAAGAATTATCGGACGTTGTTCGCCCTTCCATGCGCGCTGCACGATCGAGGTCTTCGCCAGGTTCGAGCATTGCTCCATCACATTAAGTTCAACTAACCGGTCGGCCCGGGCATCGAAGTTTTCGATTGCCTCAAGCTCCTGGCGGTGAATGCGATATGTGTCCTTAATATTACGCAGCCACTTGTTGATAAGACCATAATCATTGTTGGTCATAGCAGCTTTAACACCACCGCAGCCGTAATGCCCGCATACAATAATGGTCTTTACCTTTAACACCTGCACGGCATATTGCAATACACTCAACAGGTTCAGGTCGGTATGTACCACCAGGTTGGCCACATTACGATGTACAAATATATCTCCCGGCTCTGTGCCTGTTACTTCGTTCGCAGGTACACGGCTGTCGGAACAACCGATCCAGAGAAACTCAGGAGTTTGAACAAACTGATGTCTTTTAAAAAAATCTTTATCGTATTTGACGCGTTCCTGCGCCCATGCTCTATTTTGAAGTATTAGCTTATCGTGTGATTCCATGGAATGTAATTAGTTAGATAACCGGAAAAATTCGCTTGATGATGAGTACGTCTTCTTGACCTCCACCTGGATGTTCCTGCTCGGAGCATTCAGTATAAAGTCTTCGATCGTTTCAATGATGTCTGCATCAATAAACTGCGAATGTCCTCCGTCTATGATCAGAGTGGCACCTTCGGGTATACGTTCAAAGGTTTGACGTAACACGGCTTTGTTGAGGAATGATACATCTTTATTAAGACGCAGCAGATAATTGCCTTCGTGTTTTACGATAGATATAGCCTCGTGAAAATTACTTTTCAATACGAAGAATACACCTACAACAATACCGATAAAGATACCCACCAGTAAGTTGGTTAACAGTATAGCAATGATGGTAACAATGAAAGGAAGGAATTGACCCCAGCCTTTGCGGAGCATTTCTCTGTAAAGGGATGGCTTGGTAAGTTTATACCCGGTCATGAGCAATATACCAGCCAGTGCCGAGAACGGAATTAAATTTAATATACCCGGTATCAGTATGATAGATAAAAGTAGCATACAACCGTGAAGTACAGCTGATAACTTGGTACGCGCACCGGCATTAATGTTGGCAGATGAACGCACAATTACCGCTGTAATAGGCAAACCGCCGATAAGTCCGGATAAAAAGTTACCCGCACCCTGCGCACGCAACTCACGATTGAGCGGTGTTATGCGTTTAAATTCGTCAAGCTTGTCAGCAGCCTCAATGCATAGTAATGTTTCAAGGCTGGCCACAAGTGCTATGGTTACTGCCGTTATATATATCTTCGGATTTCCGAATTGTGTAAAATCAGGGAATGAGAACAAACCCAGAAAATCATTGAAGTCCTTTGATATAGGCAGAGCCACCAGGTGCTCCGACTGAATCGCTAAAGTCGAAGATGATTTAAAGAGAATGTTCAGCACAACACCCGCCACAACAGCAACGAGTGGTCCTGGTACAAATTGGAAAAACTTGTGTCTCCTGAGAAAAGGTTTTTCCCAAAGGATCAGAATGATAATCGATACGGCACAGACAATTACGGCTCCCGGAGATATATAGTTTAGTGCAGAGAATATTTCTGTAAATGTATTCTCGCCATCAGACTGAATGAACGATTCATCACCTTCATAGTCTTTATCATATCCCAAAGCATGTGGTATCTGTTTGAGTATGAGGATCAGACCAATAGCCGAGAGCATCCCTTTAATCACACTGGCCGGGAAGAAATGTCCGATCGTTCCGGCCCGCAGAACACCTAACGTAAATTGAAAAACACCGGCCAATACCACCGCGAGTAAAAATGCCTGGTACGAGCCTATATCATGAATAGCGGCAACAACGATGGCAGTTAAACCAGCGGCCGGTCCACTCACGCTCAGGTTTGAGCCACTGAGAGAACCTATAACTATACCACCAACAATACCGGCTATAAGACCTGACAGCAGCGGTGCGCCCGATGCCAATGCTATACCCAGGCACAACGGTAAGGCTACCAGAAATACNNTTTCGCATTTGAAAAATAATTGACTTGATAAAAAGTTATGCTTCTGATGACGCGTATGCGCACAGAGAAAATTCCAGTTCATTCCCTTCTTTATAAGAGAAAGCTATGTTCCAGATTGCTAAAAGAGCTTAGGCGTCAGGCTTCGGGAGGGGGGCAGACAAGCTCATTACTTCGGGTGAGAAGCTTAGTGTTTGAACTTATCCAATGTACTTTGTGGAGTGCAACGACTATAAACGTTTCAGGATGAATGTGATGCATGAGAAGAAGATCAATCTCTGATAACGTGTTGGTACCTTCTTCAGAGCTGGCACCGGCTATATCTTTTTCTTCTTCGTTGGCTGCACCGGCTACAAGTTTGGCGATATTCTCCATCATCTTCCGGTTCTTCAATAACTGAAGTGCTTCCACCTCGGCCAGGAAGAAGTTCATGTTGAAAAAGATGATCACTGTGAACAGCGTCATCATTTTCTTCATAACCATGTTGGTAAATACCTTCATCAAGGTCAAAAATACGTTATTTTTTCAAAATTGGTTTCGATTCACGTTCTTCGGGCCGCAAATCGGAAGTGTTTAAACGTGCTTTAACCTTTCAAATGCCTGATAAACATGCCAGAAGGATCGGTTTGAGTGCTATATTAAATTTAGCTTAAAATTTACCGGAGATTATGTTAATCTGCATGGTTAACCAAAACTATACATCTTGAAATACTAAAAATAACTTGAATAATGAAACAGCCTGACGCGTTGAACCTGGTAGCAGAATTTCACAAAACATTTAAACACCCTATACTCGACAAACCCGCTATACCGGGTGAAGACCGCTGCAAACTTCGTGTAGCATTAATAGCTGAAGAGCTGAAAGAACTGGAGGTAGCGATCCTGGAAAAAGATATAGTGAGCGTTGCCGATGCTCTATGTGATATTCAGTATGTACTATCCGGAGCTATACTTGAGTTTGGTCTCGCTGATAAATTCAGTGCACTGTTTGAAGAAGTACAACGCTCGAACATGAGCAAGGCATGCCGCACGGAAGATGAAGCGAAAGCAACTGTTGAACACTACCGCAAGAAAGATGGTACCGAGTGTTACTATAAAGAAGAAGAGGGTAAATGGCTGGTATACCGCAAGTCTGATAACAAGACTATAAAATCTATAAACTATAGCCCGGCCGATCTGGATGGTATAGTTGCCAAACCTTAAATATAGAATTCGAATTGAAAGACTGAATCCTGGCCGCGCTGTTGTAGGGGATTAATCGCCAGGATTTGGCCTTCGTTATAGGCTTTGATAAACTCCGTTCTGCTGATCCTTAATTTACTATGCCCCGGTTTCACACGGTGGTATTGCATACGGCCAGACGTGTTGGCCGTAGCTGTATAGATATAGCTGAATTGCAAAGGAATAGGGGAGGGTATATACCGCATACCTGACAGCTCATCCGTTGTACGTATTTCTGAAGTCTAATTGTATAATTGAATTCTGTTGCGCGTTATACTGCGCCAGCAAAGCATATGCCCACTGCGGCACATAGTTGAAGTTCCCTTCAAGCTCATCAATCTTTAAACAAAGCTCACGCACGTAGAACCGTATCTGCTCCAGATTT
>DJFR01000116.1:20452-61688 GCA_002432545.1 Flammeovirgaceae bacterium UBA5867
ATTATTACACAATAATACGTACAATATTTGTTAAAAGGTATATTATTGGGTGCAATTTTACACAAATATTTTTGACGCAGTAATATCTGTTCCTGTGTCCGAATACTTAAATCATTAAACTAATTAGATTGTATTATAATACTGGAAATCAGATTATTAATAATTTTTGATAAAGTAAATCATGAATGATTTAGTCAAGCGAATTTTTAGTTACCCAGTAACGATAAGCGATCAGTGCCTGATCAAACTTGCTCAATCGGGTTATATCACGCTTGCTGTAACGAGGTATAATGGCTTTGTTAAGACGTGCCAGAATTTTAAAAAATGTTTTTGACAGCATAGCTTGTAATATGTTTATTTCCTAAATCGTTTTAATCCTTATATTTAAAAGTAAAGTACTAAACCAGAACTTAATGCAAACACAAAGTCCCTTTCTAGAAATATGGAATCTCTGCATGATCGTGGGTGCCATCATCATGACTGCTGCCGGAATTGCAATCTACCTGATGCATAAACTAAGGATATCAACGATAAAAGATTACAAAGCGAAGTACGACTATATCAACGAAAAGGAAATCAAGAATTACAAAAAAGTATTTCTCTGTTTTGCTGTAGCGGCCATGTTGCTCATCAACTTGTATAGCATGGGTAAACTGCACACCGTAGAGGTATGGTTTTTTGTAAGACTCTTTATGTCAATCGCAGGCGGTACACTTGTGGCCTATGTTGCAGCGCTTGTATTGGATTATTATTATCCGACTGTATTGAACGGTAAACTTCGTAAATGGCGCTTCATGCCCCGTAACAGCACCGCGGGTAATAAGATGAGGTTACTCAGTGAAGAAGAAGAAGATGTACACCTGGAAGAAGGTATGCAGGCGGAAGAAAATGTTTTCTCGATTGACTACGATGTGTGGATCGATGAAAAGAGTGGTGAGGTAAAAATCGACAAATATCCCGGACATCTGCAGGCTTTGAAGTGCAACAGCTGCGGATTCTACACGATGCGGATTGTTAAGGAAGAAATTACCCGTCATCCCAGTAAAGATGCCGCAGGTGAGCTTATCAAGCACTTTCAGTGTTCGTATTGTAAATCTGTACGGGCAACCGCTTATAACATTTCTACCAAAGAAGCGGACGATTATCGCAACGAAGGCATCCATACCTTCAAGCGCAATAAAAATATTGACATGGTGCGTGTAGAGATACACTCCAGCGTTTCAGGAAAGAAATTCTTTGAGTTTCAGAGTCTTGAGCAGGCACAGAAATTCCTGGATGAATACGACTCCGAAAAAGGAGGTTAGACTTTTTTACAGATGGATGATCGGAAACGGCCTTTCTTACGTTATGAAGTAAGGCATACGATTTGCCGGTAACAGTACAAAGGAATAAATACAAGGGATGATGATGAAGAAAACTTTTTTTGCAGGGATTATCAGTACAGTACTGCTAGTGCCCGGCTTTCTTTTTGGAGGCATTGCAGACACCACGCAGTTAAAGGCTAAACCTGTCTTCGGAAAGGAAGCTAAAGTTGTTACCTATATATTGGATAACAATCATTACCGGAAAATAACACTGAACGATTCATTGTCATCGGTTATTCTGGATAGCTATATCAAGAACCTGGATAACAACAAAACATACTTTACATCGGCTGATCTCGCAGGCTTTGAGAAGTATCGTTTGACGATTGATGACATGACGCGCGCTGAAAACGTAAACGCAGCATTCGATATATATAGTGCCTTCCGCAAGCGCTTCGTTGAACGCATGGACTATATCTCGAAGAGTCTCATCCGCGAGAAATTCGACTATACCACAAATGAATTTTACGAAACAGATCGCGATAAAGAACCTTGGGCCAAGAACGAACAGGAACTTAACGAAGTATGGCGTAAAATTATAAAGAGCCAGGCACTCAGTCTTAAACTTGCAGGTAAAACACAAGCCGAGATTGAGAAGATGCTTACCGAGCGCTACGACAGGTTCAGAAAATCGATACTTCAATTTAACAGCGATGACGTGTTCAGTCTTTATATGAACAGCATCACCGAGTCATACGATCCGCACACAAACTATCTTTCACCAAAGGCAGCCGACATCTTCAAGCAAAACATGAGTTTGTCACTGGAAGGTATAGGAGCACGACTGCAAACTGAAAACGACTATACCAAAGTAGCTGAAGTAATTATTGGTGGTCCCGCACACAAGAGCGATCTTATTCACAATGGCGATCGCATCATTGGTGTTGGTCAGGGAGAGAAAGGTGAAATTGTAGATGTTATCGGCTGGCGTATTGATGATGTTGTTAAACTCATCAAAGGTCCTAAAGGTACAACTGTAAAATTGCAGATACTTCCTGTAGAGTCAGGAGTGAATGGTCCTTCCAAGACAATACAAATCGTGCGTGATAAAGTAAAACTGGAAGATCAGCAAGCTAAGAAAAGTGTTATGCACTACGAGAAAGATGGCAAGAACATGAACCTCGGTGTAATTACACTGCCAAGTTTCTATATGGACTTTGAAGCTTATCAGAAAGGTGATCCAAACTATACCAGCACATCACGCGATGTAAAACGTCTCATCAAAGAATTACAGGATGAGAAAGTAGATGGTATCGTACTCGACCTGCGCAACAACGGTGGAGGTTCATTAACAGAAGCTATAGAACTGACAGGTTTGTTTATTAAAGAAGGTCCTGTAGTTCAGGTGAAAAATTCTCTGAACCGTGTCGATGTACAAACCGATGACAACCCTGCTGTTACATACAATGGTCCGCTGGTTGTGTTGACCAATCGCTTCAGTGCCTCAGCTTCTGAAATATTTGCCGGAGCTATTCAGGATTATCACCGCGGTGTTGTAGTGGGTGAGTCTACATTCGGTAAAGGAACCGTACAGACCGTTATAGATCTGAAACGATTCATTAACGATCCGGACAATGAAGTAGGAGAGTTGAAACTTACCTTTCAGAAATTCTATCGTGTAACCGGAAGCAGCACACAGAACAAAGGCGTTACTCCTGATGTAAAATTACCGACAGCACTCGATCCTCAGCAGTTCGGCGAAAGCTCAAATCCAAGTGCATTGCCATGGGATGAAATCAGAGGCACACTCTTCCAAAAAACTCCGGTGGTTAACGATCGCGTGATTGCAAACCTGAACAAGTCATACCAGGAACGCCTCAAGTCAGACAAAACACTCGCGCAGTTTGTAAATGATACAGATGAAGTTCGTCAGAGCTATCGCGATACAAAAGTGTCATTGAATGAAACTACCCGTAAGAAAGAGATGGAAGAAGCTGAGAAGAAAAAAGCTTCACGCACTTCTCTCAATACAAGTCTTCCGAACAAAGAAATACCAACTTCTGATCTGAAGGAGTTAGACGATGAATACCTGCGCGAAGGGTTGTTCGTGCTGGGCGATCTCATCACCACAAAAATCGGTTAATCAAATAGTTACAGCTATATGAAGTTATTTTCTCAACACGCTTGAGAAAGTAACTTCATGTGCCGTACTTGCACCGGATTGTAATTTACTATGAAGCAGTATCTCGACCTGATGCAAGACATCCTCGACAATGGAGCAAGCAAAACTGATCGCACCGGCACCGGCACTTTATCCGTATTCGGCCGTCAACTTCGATTCGATCTTTCCAAAGGTTTTCCGCTGGTCACTACCAAGAAGCTTCACTTACGATCAATCATCTACGAATTACTCTGGTTTTTAAATGGCGATACCAACATCAAGTATCTCAACGATAATGGTGTAACAATCTGGGACGAGTGGGCCGATGAGAATGGTGAACTCGGTCCGGTATATGGAAGTCAGTGGAGAAGCTGGCCAGCACCGGGTGGCAAACAAATTGATCAGATCACGCAGGTTATAAATCAGCTTAAACAAAAGCCGGATTCACGCAGGCATATTGTTACCGCATGGAACCCTGCGGAAGTCGATAAGATGGCGCTACCGCCTTGCCACGCATTGTTTCAATTTTATGTAGCCGATGGTAAACTCTCTTGTCAGTTATACCAGCGCAGCGCTGATTATTTTTTAGGAGTTCCGTTCAACATTGCATCGTATGCGTTGATGACCTATATGTTCGCGCAGCAGTGCGATCTGCAGGCCGGTGACTTTGTGTGGACTGGTGGCGATGTGCATTTATATACCAACCACCTCGAGCAGGCTAAACTTCAGCTTACACGCGAACCGTATGCATTGCCGGAACTTATCATCAAGCGTAAACCGGAGTCGATCTTCGATTATAAGTTCGAAGACTTCGAGATACGCAACTACCAGGCACATCCTTCTATCAAAGCTCCTATAGCTGTTTAATACTCTTCTTTTTTTACATTGATCAGCGCACCTGTATAGGTTGTGCAGCATGCTGTTTGTGTGGCACAACAAGACGTTGATACACGCAATCTTTTTGCTCCAGGACACAAGTATCCCGCAGTTAAATTTTGTATATTTAACATAGCGACACTCCTATGAAACCCCTGTGCATACTCTGGCTCGTACTGGCTTCTTTTACAGAAGATATTCCCTTTAAATCAAACGATGAGTTTGAAGTTAATCTTGATTTTAAATTCAGAACACGCGTTAAAGAGACATCCGAAGTATATACTTCAACAGCTTCCAATACATCCGGTCCGCTACCATATCTCAACATCAGCATGAAAGTGCTGAAGCTAGCCCCGGACGAAGTAAAGATCCGCATCATCAATAGCAAAGGCCAGGTGTTGTATACACGCAAAGCTGCGGAAGGTACCATAGTAAACCTCGACATGGGCTATACCGATGACATTAAAGGGCGTGTGAGCGAACATGAATATACACTTGTATTTATCTCGCAGGATAAGAAACCATTAAGTCGTATAGTCATTCATTTTCAGGAAGATGGCTCATACCTGATCAACAACGAAAAGCGTGGTAAAGTATAGTCGCTTACTACATCGCAACATCTTTTGCCATTCATGTATCTTCTGCCGCACTCCAGTATAGTGTGATGTTGGGTTTCATTTTTTTAGTGTTAATTCGCACCAACAAAACTATATCCACCACCACCATGAGGACTTGTGTTTTTGTGCTTCTGCTACTGCCGTCATTTGTTTTTGCGCAGCAGAACAGGCAACCCGATGCTGCACAGATAAAACTGAAACTAAAAAAACTGAATGTACTCGCATCGGTGCTATATATGGCCGCACATCCGGATGACGAGAACACGCGCATTATAACCTATCTCTCCAACGACTATCTCACTACTACCGGCTATTTATCATTAACACGCGGTGATGGCGGGCAGAACCTGATCGGCCCGGAGATCCGCGATCAGCTCGGTTTAATTCGCACACAGGAATTACTTGCGGCCAGACGCATTGATGGCGGGCAACAATTTTTTACACGCGCCAATGATTTTGGTTTTTCGAAATCTGCTGATGAAACATTTCGCATCTGGAATAAAGATGAAGTACTATCCGATGTAATCGCGGTGTTTCGTCAGTATCAACCGGATGTTATCATAACTCGTTTTCCCCCGGATGAACGTGCAGGCCACGGTCATCATACAGCCTCAGCTATTTTAGCGCAAGAGGCTTTTGACCTCGCTGCGAATAAAGATATATACCCGGAGCAGGTAGCGCAATTTGGAACCTGGCAAACCAAACGATTATATACTAACACCGGCAGATGGTGGAATACAACCATCAATGAAAATACGCCGGGTATAATTACATTACGCGTGGGGGAGTATAGCAATTTATTAGGACAGTCTTATACAGAGATTGCAGCGATCAGTCGCAGCCAGCATAAGAGCCAGGGATTTGGTTCAAGCGGCACCCGCGGAGATCAACCTGAATTTCTCGAGTATATGAAAGGGGCAAAGGCTGAGAAGAATATACTGGAAGGTATTAATACAACGTGGAGCCGTGTAAAAGGTGGCGATAAAGTTCAGCCACTCGTTACAAAAGCCATCGCTGAATTTGATGAAGAGAAACCATCGGCTACGGTAAAAACATTATTGCTGCTGCGCAAGGAAATACAAAAGCTTGAACCCGGTATATGGAAAACACGCAAGCTTGCAGAGACCGAACAACTCATTGGTGAGTGCCTCGGTTTATTTATAGATGCAACCGCTGACAAATATTATGTAGCGCCCGGTCAGCAGGTAACAACATCGCTTGAACTTGTGAATCGTTCGGGTATAGATGTTACTCTCAATCACATCCAGGCGAGTGATCTGGGTATAGATTCAACGCTGTCACTCCCATTGAAAAATAATATACCGGCACAGATCAGGTATATAAAAGCGATGCGTAAATCCAAACCGTATTCATCGCCTTATTGGTTAACAGAGAACCATGGTGTTGGTCTTTTTACAGTAACTGATAAAAGTCTCATTGGTAAACCTGAGAACGATCCGGCTACGCAGTTCACATTTAATGTAACTATTGCAGGAGAGTCCCTCACAATCACACGCCCGTTACGTTATAAGTGGACAGATCCTGCCAAAGGAGAACAGGCACGTCCGTTTGAGATTGTACCCCCTATATTTGTAAACGTCAATAGCAGCGTAATAATATTCAGCGATGCCAGTCCGAAAGAAATTATGGTAACCGTTACATCGGCCAGTGACGGGCGTGTATCCGGTACGTTGCGTCTTGATCTTCCGCCCGGCTGGAACACGCAACCTGAATCTATACCGTTCGAACTGACGGAGCGCGGACAAGAGCAGATTAAATCATTCCAGTTATACCCGTCAGCAAAAGAAGAGACTACGGTTGTAAAAGCAGTAGCGGTAATTGGAAGTGAATCGTTCGACCGAAGCATTCAAACCATCAATTACGATCACATCCCGACACAAACACTTTTAGCTAGAGCTGAAACCAAAGTGGTGCGAATGGATTTGAAGAAAGAAGGAAAGATCATCGGCTATATCCGTGGTGCCGGTGATGATATACCGGCCGCACTGCGCTATATGGGCTACACCGTTCTGGAAATGAAGAACGAGGAGGTAAATGCACTCAACCTGAAACAGATGGATGCTGTTGTGCTTGGAGTACGGGCAATCAACACCAACAAACGCATGGGCTATATTATGCCCGCGTTATTGGAGTATGTGAAGAGTGGAGGAACATTGGTTGTACAGTATAACACCAACAACGAGCTGGCCACAAAAAATTTTACACCATATCCGCTGGAGCTGTCGCGCGATCGTGTAACCGAAGAAGATGCTGTTGTTAAAATACTCAAACCCGATCATCCGCTCGTAAATATACCCAACAAGATTACAGCAAAAGACTTTGACGGCTGGGTACAGGAACGCGGACTATATTTCCCCAACAAATGGGACAGTAACTTCGAAGCCATCCTGTCTATGAACGATAAAGGCGAAACACCCAAAGAAGGCAGTCTGCTCGCAGCACGCTATGGCGAAGGATACTATATATATACATCCCTGTCATTCTTTCGCGAACTTCCCGAGGGCATCTCCGGAGCCTATAAATTATTTACCAATATAGTATCCCTCAAAGCGAAACCTGCTGCCACACCCGAGGTAGGCAAGAAGCGCAAAAACAAACAAGGCTAATAAACGTACACACCCAAACACATAACAACGTAAACACGTAAAAATGAAGCCTCCTGTTTTTAACTCCTGGCAGCATTGGTACTGGCTCGTCATCGGTGTGATGGTGGTGCAGATACTCTTGTATTACTGGCTAACCCGCGCATTTGCATGAATTATCTCGACTGGGTTATACTCTTTGGTACCATTGCCTTTATTGTGCTTTATGGAACCTGGCGAACCAAAGGCGCACGCAACATTGAGGGCTACCTGAAGGGCGACAATTCTATGAAGTGGTGGATGATCGGTATATCCATCATGGCCACACAAGCCAGTGCAGTTACATTTCTGTCGACACCGGGGCAAGCCATTGAAGACGGCATGCGCTTTCTGCAATTCTA
This sequence comes from Flammeovirgaceae bacterium UBA5867, assembly GCA_002432545.1. Taxonomy (GTDB): domain Bacteria; phylum Bacteroidota; class Bacteroidia; order Cytophagales; family Cyclobacteriaceae; genus Ohtaekwangia. Next base: position 28,415 of record DJFR01000116.1, read on the forward strand.
TTTCGGGTTGCCCATTGCCATGGTCATCATCTCGGTAACCATGGTGCCTATATATTACAGGCTGAAAGTATATACGGCCTATGAATACCTGGAGACACGCTTCGATCTGAAAACAAGACTACTGGCAGCAATACTATTTTTAATTCTGCGCGGTCTCTCTGCCGGTATAACATTATTCGCTCCGGCACTTGTACTCTCTACCATTCTCGGATGGCCAACGTCAATCACCACCATCCTTATTGGGTCGCTCGTAATTATATATGTAGTATCCGGAGGTATAAAAGCCGTGAGCCTTACACAACGCCAGCAGATGGCGGTGATTATGAGCGGTATGATTCTCGCAGGGATTCTTGCCTATAGCATGCTGCCGGAAAATGTGTCGTTTAGCGATACCGTTGTATTGGCAGGAAGTCTGGGTAAACTAAACCTGGTGAACCTGGAATTTAACCTGAGCGATCGCTATAATATATGGTCGGGGTTGATTGCCGGTACATTCCTGTTCCTCTCGTATTTTGGAACCGACCAATCGCAGGTAGCACGTTACCTCAGCGGCTCTTCCATCGCAGAAAGCAGACTTGGATTGATGTTCAACGGACTGCTTAAAATTCCCATGCAGTTCATCATCCTGTTCATAGGCGTAATGGTGTTTGTATTCTATCTGTTCCATCAGTCACCGGTATTTCATAATACCGTATTGAAAGAACGGGCTCTGAAAACAGAGCAGGCCGAAGTGTTAAAAGGGTACGAGCAAGACTATACCAATCTCTATCAGAAAAAACGCGCATCGGTCGATCAGCTCGTGGATGCTATACATGCTGATGATGAGAATAGGATCACATCCATCAGTCAGGACGTAAAAGCAATCGCGAAACAGGAAACTACGATTCGCGATTCCGTAAAGGCAACGATCGCCAAAGCTATACCCGGTGCTAAAACACAAGACCGCGACTATATATTTCTCAACTTCGTACTGAACAACCTCCCCAATGGAATTATAGGACTGCTACTGGCCGTGATGTTTTCAGCAGCAATGTCGTCTATGGCAGGTGAGTTGAATGCACTGGCATCCACCACTACAGTAGATATATATAAGCGGGCTGTGCGTAAAGAGGCCGATGCCGGTCATTACCTGACAGCATCGCGCTGGTTCACGGCACTGTGGGCTGTACTCGCCATGATATTCGCGATGCTCGCTACATTTGCGGAGAACCTTATTCAGTTTGTAAACATTGTAGGCTCGCTGTTCTATGGCACCATCCTCGGTATATTTCTCACTGCATTCTATGTGAAATTTGTCAAGGCTAACGCTGTATTTATTGCAGCCCTGCTGGCCGAGTGTGTAGTGTTTTACTGCTACTTCTATACAGATGTTGCCTTTCTGCTTTACAACATTATAGGCTGTGCCGTAGTAATGGTAGCCGCATTGCTTATACAGGTAGTCACCAAATCACGATAATTACATTCTCCCGCCAGGCGTGGTAGTTCTTAACGGTAGCAGCCGTTGGACACGCCTGTTTACTGCTCTCATAAAAAAAATATCCTGCGCGGACGTTTTTCGTTATTCTCACTTATTAAAAATCTAACCTCACATGCTCCGTAACTTTTTTAAAACCGCAGCACGAAATATCCTGAAGCATAAGACGTACTCGCTTATCAACTTCATTGGGTTAACGTGCGGACTCGCGCTGTCACTCCTCATTATTTCGTACATACGATCGGAGTTAAGCTATGATACCTTTCACCAGAAAGCAGATCGTTTATACCGGTTGGCCTACACGGCACCCAACGGTTTAAAGCTGGCTACATCACCACCGCCAATTGCCCCGGTCATGAAAGACTTCTTTCCGGAAGTGGAAGAAACCGCGCGGGTATACGGACGAAACGTGAGTATATCTACCGGTGAACGCAATGAATCGTTTGAAGAAACAGATATATACTTTGCCGACCCCACCTTGCTGAACATGTTCACCTTTGAGTTTGTAAAAGGTAATCCGGCAAAAGCATTAACAGAACCGTATACTGTCTTGATCAATGAAGCAATGGCCGTGAAATATTTCGGAGACCAGAATCCGATCGGTGAGTCATTGCTGTTCGGAGGCAGGCATCCGTTTAAAGTTATCGGTGTAGTAAAGAACTTTCCGGAGAACTCGCACATCCGTTTCAATATGCTTGTGCCATACGAAAGCATGTATCACCTCGAAAATGATCAGGCTGCAAAAGTGATGCGACACAATCTCGCGGTAAATTTCATCATCAGTCATTCCTATACCTATATATTGCTTAAGCCGGATGCAAACCCTGCCAACGTCAATAACAACATGCAGGCTTTCCTGAAGAAATATGCACAGCCTAATTTCCTGGTAGGACAGGTATTCGAACTCTTTCCGCTCACCGATATACATTTACATTCTACTTCACTGGCAGAGCCATCGTCTACCAGCTCCATGACAACGATCTATATATTTGGTGGCGTTGGTATCCTCACACTTCTTATTGCCTGCATCAACTATATAAATCTTTCCACGGCACAGTCGTTCACGCGTATAAAAGAAATAGGCATTCGCAAAATACTGGGCTCACTCAAATATCAACTCATTATTCAATTCCTGGCGGAGAGCTTTTTGTTTTGTCTCATTGCGTTTGCGTTGTCTTACGCAGTGTTCTATGCAACCTTGCCACTCCTGAATGATTTTACCGGTAAACAACTGCTGTTTGCACAGGTAACAGACTCATACCTGCTCATCATCTCCTTTATATTGTTGATCGTAATTACACTTCTCGCAGGCGGCTATCCTGCATACTTCATCACACAGTTCGAATCAGTCAACTCTTTGAAAGGTGATAAGGTAAATTATGGAAGTCAGCTCTTCCGTAAAGTGCTTGTGGTTTTTCAACTTGCTATAGCCTGTACGTTGTTAATTGGTTCGTTCATGATCATGAAGCAACTTCGCTATCTCAATAATCTTCCATTGGGTTTTCAGAAAGAGCATGTTATCACCGTGCCGCTGTTCAGTCAAAACCTCAACGGCATATTTGCCGGTAAAGACTCTGTCTTTGCCGCACGCCTGCAAACATTTCGCGATGCTGTAGAAAATCAAGCCGGTGTAAAAGGTACGGCACTATCTTCCAATGCGCCCGGTCTTGGTGCAACCTATCGAGGTACTATACCAGAAGGCTTCACACAACAGGACAACCTCTTTATCGCGAACATGGCCGTGGACTATGATTTCATGAACACCTATGATATGAACCTCATCGCGGGCCGATCGTTCTCCAAAGACTATGGCACTGATGAAGCAAACGCATACATTGTTAATGAAAGCGCAGTAACAGAATTCAAATGGGATACTCCGGAGAAAGCGCTTGGTAAAACCATTAACCGTGAAGGAAAAGAGGGTAAAGTTATTGGTGTGGTAAAAGACTTTCACTTCTCTTCGCTGGCAACACCTATATCATCCATGGTGATTGAACTGAATCCAAACCAGTTCAACACACTGAGTATAAAATTTGAAAACGCCAGTGTACAGCAAACCATTGACAAGCTCCGCGCGCAGTGGAGCAGTATGTTTCCGGAAAAAACGTTCGAGTTCAATTTCCTCGATCAGCAACTCGATCAACAATATCAGGACTATCAGAACTTCGGTAAGATCATTCAATCATTTACTGGTATTGCTATACTCATCTCTTGTCTTGGAGTATATGGGCTTGTCCTATTCGTGGTGCAACGCAAGTTCAAGGAGATCGGTGTACGCAAAGTTCTGGGAGCAAGTGTTGGCAGTATTCTCAATCTTATATATAGAGACTTCGCGTGGTTATTACTCGCAGGTTTTATAGTAGCCGTACCGTTGTCCTATTACTTTCTGAATAAGTGGCTTCAGAATTTCACCTATCACACCGCTATCGATGTGGTAACATATATACTTAGCTTCATGTGCGTATTTCTGATCGTAACCGTTACTGTTAGTTACCAGGCTTTGAAGGCATCACTTGCCAATCCTATACAATCACTGCGTACCGAGTGATGATGAACATCTTAAGACTATATATAGGATGAACGACTGTTACAACGTTCATCCTATATATGTTTAGACACTAGCCGTTCAAAGAAAAACTAAAATTTTTTATACCCAAGTGTTGGGTATATAGATATATTTTTATCTACATTCAGCATGTGATTTGATCGTTGTTATCAACCACCGAGTTAACTATAGATAGTTTAATCGTCGAATCACAACCACCGGTTTTTATTCAGATTATGTGTTAACGTTTTTTTTGAAGGGGACAATGAGCCCGGTGTAATTCTATTGTCTTTTTTGTATAACTCTAAATAACCCTGACTGATGAAGCAATTTTACTGGTTTCTTCAGCGATCGGTATGTATGCAACTGGTCGCAGTGTGGTTAGCTGTCCTCGCTAATCATGTGCATGCTCAGCAACGAGCCGCCCTCGAGCAAGGGATTTTCCGGATTAAAGTAACGGAAGAACTTGCTCAGCAACTTGAACACGCACGCTTGTCCAAGAGTGCTAACAACGTTTTGTTAACAGGAATTACTGCGCTTGATCTTGCCAGTGTAAAACACAAGGTAAGTGGTATCAAACGCGTGTTCCGCGATGCTGGTAAATTTGAAGCCAAGCACCGTAAGTATGGTCTGCATCGCTGGTATGAAGTTGAAATGGACAAGGCCGGAGCAGTGCTCTCGGCTATAGCTTCGTTCCAGGCAATTGAACAGATTGAAAAAGCTGAACCGGTATACAAGAAAAGTATAGTCGGTTCAGATCGAAAGGACTTCGGTCCGGTACGCGTAAGTGAGAAAGATCTCCATGCACCGGCAACGTTGCCCGGAGCATCGAACGATCCGTTACTCGGTAATCAGTGGCACTATAACAACACCGGCCAGGCTGGTGGAACGGTCGGATCTGATATCAGTCTCTTCCAGGCATGGGGACTTGAGACCGGTAACTCCAGTGTAATTGTTGCTGTAACCGATGGTGGTATACAGGTAAATCACCCTGATCTTGACAAGAACGTTTGGGTAAATATAGATGAGATACCCGGCAACAATCTTGATGACGACAACAACGGATATATAGATGATATTAACGGTTACGGCTTTGGTGACGGAACCGGAAATATAGCACCGGATGACCACGGTACACACGTAGGCGGTACCATAGCAGCGATTACCAACAACGGTGTTGGTGTAGCCGGTGTAGCCGGAGGGTCAGGTTCAGGTGACGGTGTAAGAGTAATGTCATGCGCAGCGTTTGGCGCTGTAGGTACCGGTGGCTTTGCCGAGACCTATATATATGGTGCCGACAACGGAGCCGTTATATCACAGAACAGCTGGGGCTATACCAATCCCAATGTGTTTGAACAAGCCGTACTCGATGCGATCGACTACTTCATTGCAGAAGCCGGTAAAGATGAAGATGGAAACCAGGTAGGACCAATGCGTGGTGGTATCGTAATTTTTGCAGCCGGTAACAGCGACAGCGATGCGGCATACTATCCCGGTTTCTATGAACCAACACTCGCAGTATCGGGCCTTACCAACCAGGATAAAAAAGGCTGGTATTCGAACTATGGTACATGGGTAGATATAGGTGCACCGGGAGGAGAGACATTTGTAAACAACGATCCGCACGGTGTATTGAGTACCGTTGCCGGAGGACAATATGCATACTTTCAGGGAACGTCCATGGCGTGTCCACACGTATCGGGTATAGCTGCGCTGATCATTTCTAAATATGGAGGCACAGGCTTTACGCCCGAGATGTTACGCGGTCGCCTCGTATCAACCGTAGATAATATAGATGCAGCTGATCCTGCTTTTGTAGGAAAGCTTGGCGCAGGAAGGGTAAATGCTTTTGGTGCCTTGCAAGAGGATGATGGTGATGCACCTGATGCGATCACGAACCTTGCTGCTACCGATGTTACCATTACTTCCGTTACATTAACATGGACTTCGCCAGCGGATGCCGGAAACGGATCGGCTTCAGTATATGATATACGGTATTCAACATCGCCTATAACAGAAGCAAACTTTTCTTCAGCAACAGCAGTAGCAAATCCTCCAGCTCCTCAACCTGCAGGTACTCCGGAAGAATTTACCATCAGTGGTTTGCTTGGCGGAACTACCTATTACTTTGCGATCAAGTCTGCAGACTTCTTTGGTAACTTCTCTGAAGTGTCCAATGTAGTGGAGCAAACTACAGCACAACCACCGGTAATTGCAGTTTCTCCTGAAGAGTTAACAGTCAACCTGCAAACAGCGGGTACAACTACACAAACATTAACCATTGCAAACACCGGTGCAGGTCCGTTGAACTTTACGATTGCCGAAGGCGGTGAAAGTAATTTTGCTTCGGTAGAACCGGATAGCGGTTCCGTTGCAGCCGGTGCAAGCCAGGATGTGACCGTCACGTTTGATGCCAGCGGTTTACTGGCCGGCACCTACGAGCAGGCGCTGCATATATTCAGCAACGATCCGGCAAATGATACGGTAACAGTACCGCTAACACTCATTGTAGCAGACAACGGAGTGCCTATTGCTTCTGTTGAACCGGATACAATAGACTTCGGTGATGTATTTGAGACCGGTTCAAAAACCGAACTCATTACACTTACCAATGCAGGTTCCGAACCGTTGGTGATCAGTAGTATAACTTCTGATAATACCGATTTCACAACCAGCTTTGCTGCAGCTATAACCCTCGGTGCATTCCAGGATACAACGGTACAGGTAATATATACTGCTTCAGCGCTCGGAGTTTCTTCCGGAACGCTGAGCATTGCAACCAACGATCCTGCATCTCCGGTGCTATATGTAACCGTAACGGGAGAAGGCGTAGTGGCACCCGGTATAGAAGTTACTCCGGATTCACTATCGGCTACTCTGAACACCGACAAGACTTCAACAACTACCTTAACGGTGAAGAACACCGGTGGCAGTGATCTTGAATTCTCGGTGGCGGTGACTTCAGATGCTCCTGCTACAGTGGCTGCTGTCAAGACCATTACCGTTCCTGCATCCGGTGCGAGCACCAGTGGTGCAGCAGAAAAACGTACAGCATCAACAGGCTATACCAACCAGGTGAAACTGAAATCTCCACGCAAGCTGGCAACCGTGTCCAATGTACTTATCCTTACTCCGGATAACAACGTGACCGACCTGGAAGCTATACTCGATGGATATGATGATATAGAAGCTGATATATACCCGAAAGCATCGCTGCCAGCCATTACACTCGCAGACCTGGAAGGTTATGATATCGTAGTAACATCCAACAATACACAATGGCTTGCTGCCGGTGGTGTTGAACCCGAAGTGATTGGCGACCTGCTCGCTGATTATGTAGATGATGGTGGTAAAGTAATTGTAAACCAGTTCGTATACTCATACGATGCATGGAAACTGGAAGGACGTTTCATTGATGAACAATATGGACCGTTCGTACCATCAACAGCCGATGCTGAAGTTGTTGTAGAACTCGGTGACATCCTTGCTCCAGGCCATCCGTTGTTAGAAGGTGTATCGGAACTGGAATATAGCGGCTATGTACAAAACGTAACACTGGCACCAGGCGCTGTAGCCGTTGCTGCATGGGACAATGATGAGTTATTCCTCGCGGCAAACAGCAATGTAGTGGCGTTGAACTTATTACCAAGTCTCGGCAATGGCGGTCCGTTGCAGTGGACAGGTGATCTGGCAACCATCTATGAAAATGCTGTTCATTATCTCGCGGGTGCTTCGTTTGTAAGCGTAGATCCGAAGGAAGGTACAGTGGCTCCGGGAGCACAGGTCGATCTTGAAGTAACATTCGATGCTTCCGGATTGAATGCCGGTATATATACTGCATCCATTGATATAGCCAACAATGCCCCCAACCAGGAATTGGTTTCAGTGCCGGCTACATTAACCGTACTCGGTCCTGAATTCGTGGTTACTCCAGACTCACTGTTCGAGGAACTTGAAAAAGGACAGACTGTAACACGTACACTGGTATTGGAAAATAATGGTCCGGATGATCATAATTATACTGTAAGTGTTTCCGGTGGAGCAGGAGCTTCGGTTACAAAAATTACTACGAAGCAAACACAGGCTCGTATAGCAACAAACCCTGCCGATAAAGCCAAACAAAACGCATCGGCAAGACAGGCTATAGATTACAGCGGCACACAAGCGTTGCGTCACGAAAGTAATGCTGCGTCCAGAGGTGCCGTTGTGTTAGCATCGACTACACAGTATGGTACCGATTTTGAAAGCTTTGCAACTGGTGATGTAAGTGGACAGGATGGCTGGTTTGGACAATTTGCCAACTGGACTATTGAGACAACGAATCCATTCAGCGGAGCACAGCATTTCCGCGGCCTGGCCGATGGTCTCGGTGTATCGCAGGCTGTATCACCTACAGTGGCTATTGGCACTGAAGATAAATCAACNNCCAACGGCCGGTTTCGTAGCAACACGCATTCAGTTTGATCCTGATGGTGGTGTGAGCGCGCTGGTTAGCAATGGCTCAGGCGGTGCTGCATTCGAATCATTCGGCACAACACCTTCCGGTTACTTTGATCTGACTATAGAAATGGATCGTGATTCTGCATACTTCCATGTATACTTTGATGATGAGAAAGTATTTACAGGTCAGGGTTTCGTAGGAGACATCGAAGAAGTATTCTTGCTCTCTGCGATGGAAGTGGCCGGTCCTTCACTGGACATTGACGACTTCCGCATCATTGATGGTATAAAAGAAGAATCCGTAGAATTTATATCAGTATCACCAACTTCAGGAAGTCTTCCTTCCGGAGCCTCCGTAGAGATCGCGGTAACATTTGATGCCGGTGATCTGGAGTTCGGTACATATTCATCCAACATCAACATCGATGTAGACGGATCGAAACTTATTGTACCGGCTACATTGATGGTAGTGGGCGATCCTGCTATAAAAGTTAGTCCAACCGTATTGCAGGCCGAAGTAGACTATAAAGAAGATACCACGCAGGTGTTCCGTATTCATAACACCGGTGGAAGACCACTCGAATATAGTCTGCAGGTAATTGGTGCGGGTACAGATGTAGCAAAGCTTCCTGTTAAACCGATAAGTAAATTTGCCACGACATCAGACAAACGTATTCTTGATAAGAAAGCAAAAGATGATGCAGCAAATAAATCTGCTGTGAAACAACCAGCTGCTATACAGGTACTGGCCGGAACATCGCTGCTGCAGGAAGACTTTGAAGATGCAAGCTTCCCGCCAAGCGGATGGAGTGTAGTAGATAATGCAGGCTCTGGTGTTGTATGGAAATTTGCAGCAGCATACGAAGAGTCCAATTATGCAGGTACAGGCGAAGCCGCTACGGCCAGCAGCGATGCATTTGGTGAAGGTGAATTTGATACCGAACTCATCACACCGATAGTAAGCACAGCAGGCTATAAAAATATAGCGGTACAGTATAATGCCAACTATCAAAACTACGCGGGTCTTGATTTCCTTGATCTCGATATACAAGTAGATGGTGGTGCATGGACAACAGTATTAAGCTGGAACGAAGATCATGGTTTAAACCGTGAACCTTCCGGAGAATCCGTTACCGTAGAATTAGGCGAGTACCTAAACGATGCTTCATCGTTCCGCCTGCGCTGGCACTATTACGATCCGAATACAGAAGACTGGGATTGGTATGCACAGATTGATGATGTTGTTATACTCGGCAATCCACGCGCATGGTTAACCGTGGAGCCTTCATCAGGAACCGTGCCGGTACAAGGTGTAGCAGATATAGTGGCTACATTTGATGCATCGGATATCGAAGCGGGTTCATACGTGTCTGGTATATTAGTGACGAGCAATGCTCCGGCTGATCCGCTGGTGGGTGTAGTTGCATCCCTTACCGTACGCGAGCCTGCGGTGATCTCGGTTGATCCGGATTCGTTATACCAGCAACTTCCGGTAGGAGGTACAGCAACACAAACGCTGACCATTACCAACTCCGGAGAGAGTACATTGAAATATGCCTTTGGTAATACACCGGTGCCTGCAGCAGCGTCTGTTCTGAAAGTTGCCGGTGAGCGCAGAGAACCAAAAGCTACACGCACTACACCAACGCCAGCAACTGTAAATCTTCGTGATGCCCGGGCCTTTGTCTCAACAGCACCTTCGAAGAAAGTTTCTGCTGAACTATATGTAACCGGCTTTGAAGAATTTGCAACCGGTGATATAGATGGTCAGGAAGGTTGGGAAGCACAATGGGGTAACTGGACTGTTGAAACTGAAAATCCGTATGAAGATGCACAACATCTCAGAGGATTAGCCGATGGGTTAGGACAGTCGCTCGGTTTCTCTCCGGTAGTTCCGATTGGAACAGATCCTATATCTTCAACCAGCCTGCGTTTAAATGTACAGGGCACAGGCGTTACCTGGCAGATCATTCCACAATCACCTACAGCCGAACTGGTAAATACCCGTTTCCAGATTGGTACTGACGGAAGTCTGAGTGCATTGGTTCAGGATTCAACTGGTAATGGAGCGTATGCGCCAATAGCCTATACGTTGCCTTCCGGATACTTTGAACTGCGCATCGATGTAGAACGTGCTACATCCATATTCAGAATATATGTCGATGGCGTGGAGATCTTCGAAGGACAAGGTTTTGCCGGAGATATAGAGCAGGTTGTTACCTTCTCGCTAATGGAAGAAGCAGGGCCTACATTTGATGTCGATAACCTCGCTATATATGACGGACCTGCATTAACACCGTGGTTAACGTATACTCCTAAATCAGGAACAGTACCTCCGGGCGGATCAGCAACAGTAACGGTTGCTTTCAATGCCGCTGATATAACCGAAGGCTGGTATGCGGATACCCTGCGTATAGCGAGCAACGATCCTGAAAATTCACCGGTACTTGTTCCGGTAACTTTGGAAGTGATCGGCAACCGTCCTCCGGTATTGGATGAAATCGATTCAGTTGAAGTAATCGAACTCGGTTCATACGAAGTTACCTTTACCGCTGTTGATCCGGATGGTGATCCGGTAACTGTACAGCTGATCGAGAATCTGCCATTCATCACACAGACAAGCTCAGCCAACGGTACGGCTACCTACAGCATTATCCCTACAATAGGACATGCCGGTGAGTATGATCTGCCGGTGCTTGCAACAGATTCAACCGGTGCTATTGACTCAGCAACATTCCACTTGTCGGTTATACCTTACGGAGTGGAAAGCTATAGCCTGGTAAATACCAGCAATGGCCAGGTGTTAACAACGTTTACCGATTCCGTGACGATCGATGTAGGTTCAATCAATCTATACAACGTTACCATTCGTGCCAACACAAACCCTGCAACCGTAGGTAGTGTACGGTTTATTAAAGATGGTACCAATGCGAACCTGGTAAATACACCTCCGTATAACTTCAACCCGTTCTTCCTGTACCAGTTCACCGATGGTACGCATACGCTTCGTGCCAATGCTTATACCCGCGTGAATGGAACCGGTACGGCCGGTAAGAGTCTGCAGGCTTACGTAACGATCCTGAACTCTTCTGCTGTAACCGATCTGGATGTAGTGAGAACGAACGGAGTTAAACTTGCAGACCTTGCTGACAGCAGCACGATCGACATCAGTCAGCAATACTATAACCAGATCAACATCCGCGCTAACGTAGCGGGCTCTGCTGTGAAGAGTGTAGTATTTGAACTGAACGGAGTATACTATCGCACCGATAACAACGCTCCGTATGCGTTAAGTGGCAATGGCTCCAACGGAACTGATACAGCATGGCCTGCTGCACCGGGTATATATACCCTGAAAGCAACGCCATACTCGTACTTCAATGGAACCGGTGCTGCCGGTGCTCCGACTTACGTAACCTTCGAAGTAATCAATGGTGCATCGTCAGCACGTGCTGCTGCACCGGATAATCTCGGAGAAGAAACCGGAGTATTCGGTCTGGATATATACCCTGTGCCTGTGCAGGATGAACTGACCATCCGCCTGAAAGGTAAAGCTGAAGGCAACGTTGGTGTAGTGATTCACAACACACAAGGTATCGCGATGTTTAACACACATGGTGAAGCCAGCACATTCCGTAATTACAAAGTGAGTACAACGAAGTTAGGTCTTGCACCGGGAGTATATTTCGTGCAGGTTCAACTCGCCAACGGAAAACGTGAAATACGGAAGTTCATTAAAGAGTAAACGCCAATATATAGGTAAATAAAAAAGCCCGCGGTCTTCGGATCGTGGGCTTTTCTTTTACGGCAGATAAGGCTGCTAGCTTCCAGCCGCTAGCTGCTAGTAGATTTTCATTGGTTCACTTTTTACATTCATAGCAACGACTGGTATATAATTACGAAGCTTAACGATTTCAACCAGCAGCTGGAGGCCAGAAGCCAGCAGCTCATAGCTCAAAGCTTGTTTTTTTAAGCAATACTAACGCGTCCTTTGGCAGCAACCGATTTATAGATTGCTTCAACTACTCGTATATCTTTCAGTCCTTCTTCACCCGGCACAAGTACGGCTTTCTGTTGGATGATGGCGAGCGCATCATCATCCATTTGTTTTGCCTGTTGATTGGGAATGGTAGCATTGAGTTTAATACCCGAACTCGTTTCACCATTTATACCGCTGTACGATTGAAACGGAGATAATTTATACCACCCGTTCTTGCACGTTACCTGCAGATCGTTCATACCTTTTCCAAAACTCGTTTCACATTTCGCAGTAATTCCCCCGGGAAACTCGAGATCAAAAGCCATTGTCTCATCTACATCCTTATATATTTCCGGGCGTGTGGTAGATTGCCGCGCAGTAACCGCGATCGGTTCAAGCCCTGTGCTATAGCGCGTGGCATTCAGCGGATATACTCCCATATCGTACATAGAGCCACCACCAAGTTTTTTGTTCTGTTTCCAGTGATTGGTGCGTCCGTCAAAGTAACCGGCAGCCGCAGTTACGGAAGTAATTTTACCAAACGGAAGATCTTTCCGGTATTGAATGATCTTTTGTGTATTGGGCTCGTGATGCATGCGATAGCCGATGCTCAGTTTTACCTTATTCTTGTTGCACGCATCGATCATACTTTTACATTCAGCCACCGTCATAGCCATCGGCTTTTCACACCACACATGCTTACCGGCATTGGCCGCGCGTATACTATAGGAAGCATGCAGGGCAGGAGGGAGCACAATATAAATCACATCGATATCCGGATTATTGGCAATCGAATCAAAGCTATCGTAGTTATAAATATTCTTGTCCGGAAGGTTAAACTGTTGTTTCCATTTTTCAGCTTTGGCTGGTGTGCCCGTTACAATACCCGCGAGGTAACAATGCTGCGTAAGTTGAAGTGCAGGCGCCAGCAGGTCGGTGCTATAATAACCCAGGCCAACCAGCGCTACACCTAACTTCTCTTTTTTCTGCGGCACCAGTATATTGCCAAATGCTGACTGGCTGAGCATGAGTCCGGAAACTCCTGCCAGGGTTTGTTCGATAAATTTACGTCTCTTCATAGGGGTTTTATTTTTATTACTGAACGTTATACACCTGAATATACAGTTATCTGCCAACGACAGCAATCAAAAATACCTGAAGCGTTAATCATTCCAGACGAACGGACGATTTTATCAAACATAAAAAAACTCCCGCTGCGAACGGGAGTCTACTTTCAATCGAAATATAGCACACACTTTAATTGAACGTAAATCCAAAACCCGCGGTGAGTAATTTTTGTGAATGTGCGAGTGTAAAATCTGAGTTTAACAACACCGGTCCAAATTTGAATTGTATACCGGCAGTTCCACGAATACCCTGTGTAGAGGATTCAAAGGAGAACGGATCTGTTAATGTAAACGGGGATTCCAGCAATACTTCCGATTCTCCGCCACCACTTCCTACTTCATATATACCTTTCACATCATACTTCACGCTGGAGTGTTGATATCCCACCGATCCATAAAATGTTACCACTTTAAAGTTCTTGCTCACAACCGTCTGAAGCGTTATACCTTTTCCGGTCATTTCACCTTTTTGTCCGGAGCCTGTAAACTCGCCACTCAGATCAACGTCACCGTTCATCTGGGTATATCCGGCAAAGAATGTCCAGGAGAACGGAAGTTCGATGAGACCCGGTATATGTTGCTTGATATCATGCATCACACCAATGCCCCAGTTGCCAACCTTTACATCATTGATCTTTACTTCAGGAGTATAGCGTATACGTATATCTGTGTTTTTGAAAAGTCCAACACCCAGTTGCAAGGTGGGGAGCACAGCAGATTCCAGCGGGTAATCTTTACCGGGTTCAAATCCTTCCGGACCATTAAACGCGGTGCCGCTGTTCATTTTAGATGTAATCAGGAACTTGGATTCTTCCTTCTTCGGACCGTAGGCCGTAGGAATTTGTGTGCCGCCTTCTGTTGTACCTTCAAAGGACAACCCGGAGACACCCGCAGGCATGTTGAAATATTTTTGGTCTTTACTGACCAGTACATTGTTTACTGTTACACTCAGATCAAATCCAAAACGCTTGTGGGTTTTTGCTGTAGTATACCAGCCGTTGTTCAGCAAGGTACCGAGGTCTTTGGTAAGCGGTTCAAGATAAGCACCCGTTAACAGTTGAGCGTTTTCTTTTCCGGCCGGAAAAAATTTAGCGATGTCATTTTGTGCACAGGCAGGCGTAGCGCATACTGCGAGCGCAATACAGAGCAGGTAGAAGTGTTTCATGCAGGGTTAGAATAAAGCCATTCAAGATCAAATGTACGATAAATATAGTGTTGCCGAAACACTGTCTACTCCATGAAGATGGAGTTTAGCACATTATTTGCATTTCAATAAACTATTACCGCGCGGTGAATATTAGATGTTTTAGCACACAATCTGGCGTTCATCCCGCAAAAGCGTTATATATTTATTAGTAAATCCAACCCTAAACCAACTATGCAAACATTACCACATTCTTTGCAGAGATCTGTACGCATTGTACTATATGTACTGCTGGTTTCTGTCTCTTCAACAAATTTATTCGCACAAAAGAAAAAGACTCCGGTAAAAGCCGTTGATCCAAACGCAGCCTTTGGCCAGGCTTCATATAAAGGTATACAAGCCGGACAGTATTTTAAGACATGGTTGCTGGCAGGGCCAATGCTCGTAAAAGAAGATACAGCCACCACTCCGGACATACAGCAGGAAGAAAAGTTCTTTGATGAAGACCTTGTCACTTCGATAACACCTGTAGCCGGTAAACCTATACCACCCATTCAATACCGCGGAAAATCATTTGCATGGAAGTCCTATACCGCTACTGCCGACAAGATCGATCTCGATGCTATGTTCAACAAGATCGATTATGCAGTAGCCTATGCGTTGGCAGAGATCAAAACCGATTCTGCTTTTACAGCTTTCCTGGCTGTAGGCAGCGATGATGGAGTAAAGATCTGGCTCAACGGTAAACTGGTACATCGTAACTGGGTTGGAAGAGCACTAACGCCTGATCAGGATGTTGTGCCGATAACATTTGCCAAGGGTAGCAATCAGTTATTGCTCAAAGTGCAGGACGTTGTACGCGACTGGGGATTCACCGTTCGCTTTCTTGATCGCGAAGCACTGTCCAATCAGCTTATCACGGTAGCAGCCAAAGGTGATCTTGATGAGATCAACGCATTGCTGAATGCTCGTGCTGATATCAACAAAACCAATGCTGCGGGACTCACTCCGTTAACTGCTGCACAAATAAACGGACGCGAAGGAGCTGTTAACCTGTTGCTGCAGCGCGGTGCTAAAAAATCGGCTGTACCTTCCGCTACGCAGTTAACCGATGCACTCTATAATTCACTGCAGGGTAAAGAAGCTCCGGCTATAGCTATACTCGTATCAAAAGACGGAAATATACTCTACAAGAAAGCATTCGGCTATGCGAACATCGAAAAGAAAACACTCGCTACACCGGAGACAAAATTCCGCATCGGTTCTATAACAAAACAATTCACAGCAGCAGCCATTCTGAAATTACAGGAAGACGGCAAGCTGAAAGTGACAGACAAACTCTCGAAATATATACATGACTTTCCGCGTGGTGAAGAAGTTACCCTGCATCACCTGCTTACCCATACATCAGGTATCCATAGCTATACAGGCAAAGATGATTTTGAAAAACGGGTAGTAACGCCCGTAACACCGGAAGCGCTGATCAGCTATTTCAAAAATGATCCGTATGATTTTAATCCCGGTGAACAGTATATGTATAACAACTCGGCTTACTTTCTGCTGGGCTATATCATCGAGAAAGTATCCGGCAAAAGCTATGCGCAGTATCTGAAAGAAACGTTCTTTACTCCACTGCACATGAACAATACCGGTGTGCACGCAGCATGGCTCAGCCTTGATAAAGAAGCACAGGGATATTCAAACAACACGGGTAAATATGAACCCGCATTGAACTGGAACATGGCATGGGCTGGTGGTGCAGGAGCTTTATACTCAACCGTTGAGGACCTGTATAAATGGAACGAAGCTATATTTAACGGCAAGGTACTACAGGATAAAAGTCTGAAGGCCGCACTCACTTCCGTGGTGCTTAACAACGGCAACACACCTCCCAACAAGTATGGCTATGGCTGGGGATTGAATGAGTATCGAGGTCAGTCTGTTATCGGGCATAGCGGTGGATTGCACGGTTTTATATCTCAACTTGTCCGTTTTCCCAATGAGAACCTTACGGTAGTATTACTAAGCAACCTCGTGCCGCCGGAAGTAAATATGAATCCCAATACCGTAGCTGAATATTTTTTGTGGGAGAAAATGGAAAAGCAGTCTTCGTATTCTACACAGGCAACACCGGCTGCAGATGTGACTATATATACCGGTCGCTACGATTTTCAAAATGGCGCTGTTATGACCATCACCGCTGAAGGCACCGATCTCTTCGCACAATTATCCGGTCAGAACAAGTTTCCTATATTTCCATCAGCACCAGACGAATACTTTTGGAAAGTTGTAGATGCCAAAATCAAATTTATGAAAGATGACAAAGGCGCTGTCACACATGGCCACTTTGTGCAGGGAGGATTTAGTATCGATGCAAAAAAGATAAAAGATGAAGTGATTGTCACTATAGATCCGAAACTATATACCGACTATGCAGGTAAATATGATTATGGTAATAACATTATCATCACCGTTTCAAATGAGAACGGCAAACTTTTCGCACAGGGAACAAACCAACCGAAGTTCGAAATATTCCCGATCTCCGAAAAAGAGTTTACCGTAAAAGAAATCAACGCGCGCTTAACCTTCATCCGCGAAACCACCGGCAAAATCAGCAAACTGATTGTAGACATGGCAGGGCAGAGGAAAGAATCGTTGCGCGTAGAGTAGTCGTTTTTTAGGTGCGGCTATATTTCGCCCTATAGAGGCGCTTTGCTTTAGTCGAGCTGTGAGCTGCTAGCCTCCAGCTGCGAGGCTGTTTGGGGTGAGGTATAGATGTTCTTAATAAAAGCTGCTGGCTTCAGGCCTCTGGCTGCAGGGAGTTTGGTGGTGTATATATCATGTATGCTAATAATAGCGTAAACTATACCACCAAACAATCTCGCAGCTAAAAACTCACAGCTCGCAGCTTTTAAAAGAGAATCCTTTAGTAAAAAACATCTCTGCCTCACAATCATCCCGCTATTTATCAAAGACCGTTCGAAAGCAGTTCCACGGAGTGTTGTCTTCGGTCTTAGCGTCTTTCTTTTTGTTGTAGAAACCGGTGAGGAAACTTTCGGCATCAGACCATACGGTTTGTACAATGCCCTGGTAATTTTCGCGCATCGCAGGTGTAGCATCTTTACGAAATGTAGTCATGTCGGTAACTTGCGCTGCGCCTACTGGAGCGTTACGCCACGGGCAAGTAACTACGCGGAATCCTTTCATGGCGAAATATACCGCTGTCTTATCCGGACGTTCATAGTGCCAGTCGCAGATCATTACATCTTTCGGAATCATATCGATCGCGCGATGTGTATTGTTGAAGCTGGCTTCCCACATACCGAGGCCGGTAGTCTTACCATCCAGTAAACGATCGCCCCAGATCCACAACTCGCGATTCTTCTGTCTCAAATGATCACGGATGGTTCTTACTTCTCCGGCAAACAGCTCCGCCTTATCACGACCACCACAACGCGGACATTTATCATCGCCTAAATAAAACACTTCATCCATACCGGCATGAAAAGCATTGGTCTCAAATACATCACAGATCTCATCTACCAATGAAAAAACTATATTGTGTACATCCGGGTGTAATGGACAATAACTTTTGCAATAGAGTCCATCGTCATTCGGCCAGACATATTTAGCAGGCATCTTTACATGCGGTGTCTCATCGAACTGCGGATATACCCGCAGCAGGTTGTGCGTTGTACCGGCCCACGACTGATGTCCTAAAAGATTTATCTGTGGTATCAAACGTATCTTGTTCTCCTGGCAGACACGCACCAGTTTTTTTACATCGGCTTTCGAGAGCGCAGCGCTGTCGCGTAATTCCGGGTGTTGCTCGAATTGATAATTATAGTCTACACGAAGGATGAGTACATTTACCTGGCGTGATGCAAGTTCTTCTTTAATAAACTTTACAAACGGGTCTACACCGGCAGATTGTGGTGCAGCAATGCAAAAACCACGCACCGGAAAAGCCGTGATTTGTTTTTGTTGTGCTGCAACTCCGGCTGCTATACACATGCATAGCAGAAGCATAAAACATTTTAATGAGGCGAATGGATTCATAGTGGACGAGGGGTTTAAGAGTATATAGTGAAGGTATTACTATGACTGCTAACCGGAAAATTTTCTGTCATGACACATGAACACACTTTGAAACATTTTTAGTATTTTATACCAATGGTAAAATGAGACCATGAAGCGCGGGTAAAATTAAGCTCCTTTTAATGTCGGCAATGGTTGTAACCATTAATTTTACAAGATTGTACCGGGATATAAGCTCAACGATATGACACACTTACCACACTTGATTACAGACCTCGGGCTTATTCTTGCCGTAGCAGGCGTCACTACACTGTTGTTCAAAATGATCCGGCAGCCAGTGGTGCTTGGCTATATCATTGCAGGCTTACTCGTAGGGCCACACATTTCGCTTATCCCTACCGTTGTAGATGAAGAAGCCATCAAGACATGGTCAGAGATCGGGGTTATCTTTTTACTATTCAGTCTCGGTCTTGAATTCAGTTTTAAGAAACTTGTAAAAGTAGGAGGGTCTGCTTCAATCACAGCCGTTGTAGAAATTGTATTGATGATCGCAGTAGGATACGGAGCCGGCTTGCTCATGGGATGGTCGCACATGGATAGTATTTTTCTTGGAGCCATTCTTTCCATGTCATCGACTACCATTATCATTCGTGCATTTGATGAGCTCGGTGTACGCACCCGTAAATTTGCAGGACTCGTTTTTGGTATTCTCATTGTAGAAGACCTGGTCGCTATATTATTACTTGTATTACTTTCAACGCTGGCCGTAAGTCAGCAGTTTGCCGGAGGAGAACTACTGATGCAATTGCTCAAGCTTGCATTCTTTCTTATACTCTGGTTCCTGGCAGGTATATTCTTTATACCTACTTTTTTAAAGCGCACGCAAAAGCTGATGAACGATGAAACCATGTTGATTGTCTCCTTGGCACTTTGTCTGCTTATGGTTGTACTGGCCGTAGCCGTTGGTTTCTCTGCCGCACTCGGTGCGTTCATCATGGGATCTATACTCGCAGAAACAACACAGGCCGAACGAATCGAACATCTTATCAAATCCGTAAAAGATTTATTCGGTGCGATCTTCTTTGTCTCGGTAGGAATGATGATCGACCCGAAAGTACTTGTCGAATATGCGGGACCAGTACTCCTCGTTACGCTGCTCACCATCGTAGGTAAATTTCTGTCAACTGCTATCGGTGCATTACTATCCGGTCAGTCGTTGAAGCATTCCGTGCAGGCCGGTATGAGTCTCGCGCAGATTGGCGAATTCTCATTCATCATTGCTTCCTTAGGACTTTCATTAAAAGTTACCAGCGCCTTTCTATATCCCATCGCAGTGGCAGCTTCAGCAGTAACTACATTTACCACACCGTTCCTCATCAAACAATCCGGATCACTTTATACATTGATTGAACGTGTTCTGCCGTCACGGTGGGTAAAAGCTATCAGCAGGTATAGCTCTACAACGCAACAGTTATCCGCCTATAGCGACTGGCGTGTATTGCTTCGTGCATACGTTATGAATTTCGTGATACACTCGGTTATCATTGTCGGTCTTGTATTGTTGTCGCAGAAGTATATATTTCCGGCTATGGCCAATACATTGGGCGATAGTGCCAATGCACGTCTCATTACCGTGATCATTACGCTGCTGCTCATTGCACCGTTCATCTGGGCACTGGCCATTCGCAGGGTCGAACGCGATGCGTACTCACATCTCTGGTTGAACCGCAGATTGAATCGTGGTCCGCTCATTGCAATAGAACTTGTACGCATTGCAGTAGCTACCATACACGTGGGCTTTTTGATGCAGCTATACTATTCACCTTCGGTTGCTTTTGTCATTGCTATAGTCGCCATGGCACTGGCGACTGTTATATTCTCGCAGAAACTTCAATCATTTTACGATCGTATTGAACAGCGTTTCCTCGGCAATCTCAACGAGCGTGAAAATCAGAAACCGGCACGCCCGGAGATTACACCGTGGGATGCTCACCTCGCAGATTTCGAAATTGTGCCTGAGTCTATATTCTCCGGTAAACCGCTGAACGAGCTTGCGCTGCGTGAGCAGTATGGTGTAAATATAGCCTTCATTGAACGCGGTCGTCTTTCCATTGTAACACCCGATCGTTTTGAACGACTATATCCGGGAGATCGCATCTCCGTTATCGGAACTGATGAACAACTGCAGCGTGTTAAAAATATACTCGAAGCATCGGTGCTCCCCGTGCAGAATGGTGCAGCTGAACGTGAAAATATAGGACTGCTCAATTATACCATCACCAAAAACTCTCCGCTGTATAAAAAGACCATTCGTGAATCAGCCATTCGTGAAAATGCAAAGGCATTGATCGTGGGAATCGAACGTCAGGGCGAGCGCATACTCAACCCGGATTCATTCACGACCATGGAAGAAGGTGATATCATCTGGATCGTAGGAGATACGGAAAAGATCCAGAAGTTTTTGAAGACGGAGTAAACGATCGGTTGCACTCAGGATGGCGTTTAGCGTTTCTCAAGGCGGATCAACTTCACAATATCCTTTTCAGTCTGCAAGCCTGTGTAGGGCAGGTGTAATTGTTCCCGGGTAATGGTATATTACTCTTCCTAAACTTTACACCAATGTCTGTTGCTCCACCAAATGCATATTGGCTGTGCATCGTGTTATTTATATATACACTGCAATCTTTACCGGCCCAGGAGCGCGATATAAAGTTTCACCACATAACGGTAGATGATGGCTTACCCAGCAACACCATAAACGCTGTCATCCGCGACAGTCGCGGGTTCATCTGGATTGCTTCGGAGAATGGTGTAGTTCGCTACGATGGATATTCTTTTGTGAATTACCGCGCCAATGAAAAAGACACGGCAAGTATCAGCAGCAATGTAAGCTATGTCGTATTGGAAGATCGCCAGCATCGCCTTTGGGTTGGCTCCGAAAAAGGACTCGATCTCTACAATCGTAAATCCGACACGTTTGATAAACACTACTTCAACGGTATCCCTGTACGCGCAATCTTCCAGGACGGACATAATCATGTATGGATCGGCAGTGACAACGGGCTCTATCGCTTTGAGGGCGACTCGGTATATTTCATAAAATCATTTTCCGAAATGTTCAACACAGAGGATGTTGTATATAATACCATACCGGCCATTACCGAGGACCGGCAAGGCAACCTCTGGATTGGCACATCAAACGGTGCCTATATATATAATCGAGCGCGTACTAAATTCACACACTTCCGCTATGATAAAGATAATCCGCATTCACTGAGTGATAATAACGTCAGGCGAATTATCGAGGACAACGCGGGAAGAATATGGATTGCCACCTATGGAGGCGGACTTAATCTATACCAGCCCGCCAGGCAACGGTTCAACGTATATAAACACGATGCTGCCAATCCTGAAAGTATAGCGGGTAATCTCATTACTTCGCTCTGGGCAAGTGACGATGACATGCTTTGGATCGGAACGGACGGAGAGGGTATAGATATACTGGATGCCAAGACAGAGGTTTTTCATCACGTCATTCATTCGCCCTATAATTCAGAAAGTCTTAACAACAACGTTATTCGCTCCATCAACAGCGATGGCAGGGGAGGTGTGTGGATTGGAACCTATACCGGTGGCATCAATTTCTATAATCAGAACGCAAAAGCTTTCTTTCACTTTAAAGTACCTACACGCAACGGCAACAGTTCTATTACATCTTTCGCAGAAGAGTCCGGGGGCAATCTGTGGATTGGCACCGATGGTGGCGGGCTGTGTTACTACAATCGCCATACAAAACAGTTTCAGAATTTTTATCACCTGGAAGATGACAAGAACAGCTTAAGCGATAATCGAATCATATCGTTGCAATTGGACAAGCAAGGTATATTGTGGATCGGTACATATTTAGGCGGCTTATGCAAGTATAATCCGCATACGCAACAGTTTACAAGATATACTGATAAAGACGACTCTGGTCTCAACGACAATGTGATCTGGTCGCTGCTGCTTGATCATGAAGACCGGCTATGGGTTGGCACGAACAACGGACTGAATCGTTATGATCACGTTACGAATACATTTACGTCCTGGAACATTGCCAACTCCAACCTGAGTAATAACATGGTACGCTGTCTCTATGAAGATGACAGGAAGCGTTTGTGGATCGGCACACAGGCCGGACTAAATTTACTCGAAGCACCCTATAAACAATTTACCGTGATGAAGAGCGGTGACAAGGCGAAGAGTCTCAGCAACCACTGGATACGCACCATTCAACAGGATCGTAAAGGTAATCTCTGGATCGGAACCTTTGCCGGAGGATTAAACCGCTTCGATGAATCGACCGATACGTTTATAGCCTTTACCGAAACGGATGGACTGCCGGATAACATCATCTCCGGTATACTTCCGGATGAACATGATAACCTGTGGATCAGTACCGGTCGCGGACTTGCATACTTTGATGTGGCAAACCGTTCGTTTAAGAATTACAATGCGAGTGATGGTTTGCAGAATTATCAGTTCAATATCAACGCAGCTTTTCGCAGCCGGCAGGGAGAGTTTCTCTTTGGCGGCACGAACGGCTTTACCTCGTTCACACCCGATGTGATCCGGCAGGTAAAAGGAAATCCATATCCACCACCTGTAGCCTTTACTGCGTTGAAAATATTCAATACAGATATACTTCCCGGAGCGGCTGACGCGATTTTACACGCCCCGGTAAATGAGACACGCGCCATTGCGCTCGCGTACGATCAATCCGTGCTCACCTTCGAATATGCCGCGCTAAATTTTATTCAGCCGGAAAAGAATCGATACGCGTACCGGTTGGAGGGATTTGAAAGTAACTGGAACCTGGTTGATAACAAACGATCCGCTACCTATACCAACCTCGATCCGGGTACATATACCTTTCGTGTAATAGCATCCAACAACGATGGTATATGGAACGATAAGGGCGCATCCATCGATATTGTAATCATGCCTCCGTTCTGGAGCACATGGTGGTTTCGCACCGGGGTTGTGATGGCGATTTGCATCGCGATTGCGTGTATCCTGAACGTTGTGCGTGAGCGCATCCGCGAAAAGATACGCATCAACAAACGGATTGCCGAGCTGGAGCTCAAAGCACTCATCGCACAGATGAATCCGCATTTTGTTTTCAACTGTCTCACATCCATACAGGAACTTATCGCGGTACACAAACAGGACGAAGCTATGCATTACCTGTATCAGTTCTCCAAGCTGCTGCGCATGGTGTTACAGACTTCCGAAAAGAATTTTATACCGCTCGATGAAGAGCTTACCTTGCTGGAACTATATCTCGAACTTGAATCACTTCGTTTCGACAAACAATTTCATTATACCATTGAAGTGGATGATGCTATTGATCCGGAAGACATTACAATACCTTCATTCCTGTTGCAGCCTTTTGTAGAGAATGCCCTATGGCATGGGCTCATGCACAAGAAAGGTGATCGCAATCTGCGTATACATTTTTCACTGAAAGATACCGATCGGCTTGTGTGCAGCATTCACGACAATGGTATAGGTCGCCAGCAGGCAGCTGCTATACAGCAAAAGCGTATGCGAACCTATCAATCGATGGGTATAAAAATCATCCGCGATCGTATCGCACTGATGCGTAAGCAGGATGAGACATTTAACCTGCGGATCATCGATGAGACCGATGAAAAAGGTGTAGCAACAGGTACAACCGTTCGGGTACAATTGCCAGTAAAAACAACGTTACACCATCAAACTATAACAACCTTGAATGATAAGATTGAAGCCGGTTAAAACGTATGCGCAAAGTATAAATTGATATAATACCGGAAGCATGTAAAAGAGCAGGTTGTATAAACGGATCGTCCGGTAAATATGCAGGTTCATCCGGAGATGATAGAGTGGCGCAGCGCTTTATGGTATATTTACTTACCCGCTGCAAGTGTATAAGACACACGAGAAGTGTAGTGTATACAGCAAAAAAAACAAGACCTTACTCTCCGCTTACTGCCGGTAAATGTAAAACGACCAGTAGACCAAGAGTTGCATGATAAAAGCACTGATCATCGATGACGAAAGCAAGGCTACCAACCTGCTGAAGATTACTGTTGAGAATAATTTTCCGGGACAATTTGTGTTGGAGACAGCACAAGGCAGCGAGGAAGGTTTATCAAAACTGAATCACTTTAAACCCGATCTGCTTTTCCTGGATATCGAAATGCCGGTAATGAGTGGCTTCGACCTGCTGGCCGCTACACCGGATACAGAATGCAAGGTAATTTTCACAACCGCCTATAATCAATATGCTATTCGTGCGATCCGGTATAATGCGCTTGACTATTTACTTAAGCCTATAAATCCGGCCGAGCTGAAGGAAGCTATAACACGTTTTCAGAGCCAGAAGAACAAACGTGAAATATATAGCAGGCAACTGTCCAATTTCTTTGGAGGTAAAGAAAAGAACCTCGCAATAACCACATACGATGGTGTGGTGTTCCTGGAAGTTGATAAAATTATACGATGTGAAGCCGATCTGAACTATACACGATTTATACTCACCGAAAACAAAACCTTTCTGTCCTCCAAAACCCTGAAAGAGTATGAAGATATACTCTCTGTTCATGAGAGCTTTATGCGCATACACCGGTCGCACCTGGTGAACCTGGATTATGTTCTGAAATTTAAAAATGACGGAAGCCTGGTGTTGAAAGATAACAGCACAGTACCTGTATCGCGAAGGAAAAAAGAAGAAGTGGCAGACAAGTTAAGTGTTTCCAGACGATAATCTGAACCTGAATATATTTCGTCATTACAATATATAGCGAGCATTGAAGTTGGCTAGTGGAAGACTATTTCTTTCGCTCAACCAGGAGTCAGGTGGACGCATCTGGCTCCTTCTGAATTTATAGTTTACCGTTCAGATTTACGTGTTGCATCATCGTTACCATTTAATAATTCGCTGCTACCATTCAATAACTGTTTTTCATTTCTCTTCACAGATTCATAAGATTTATAGTGGAACGCAACATGCATGAGTACCGTGTGTGTTGTGCATTTTAACCCCTAAACAAATTCCGCTATGAAACATTTTACGATTCGTGTACGCACCGTATCATACAGCTACAGCATCATGCTGTTGATACTGCTCTGCATATACCTGCTCCCGGCATTCCGGTTGCAGGCGCAGAATTTTAAAGTTGTCGGGTATATGCCTTCGTGGTCAGGCACACCATCCGACATACAGTATAACAAAGTAACGCATATCAACTACGCGTTCATTCGTCCTACCACAACGGGAGGGCTAACCGCCATCGACAATCCATCCAAGTTACAGAGTATAGTATCGCTGGCACATGCGAGTGGTGTCAAGGTAGGTATAGCTGTAGGCGGCTGGAGCGATCTCAACAACACCGACTTCCAAACCATGGCTGCGAATGCGAGTTACAGAACTGCATTTGTGAACAATTTGCTTTCGCTATGTCAAACCTATCAGTTAGATGGTGTTGATCTCGATTGGGAATATCCGATCGATGGACAGGATCCTGCAAACTTCACGACCTTGATGACGCAGCTTGGAAATGCGTTACACGCACAAGGTAAATTTCTGACAGCTGCAGTGTCGGCACAAGGGTATTATGCCGGTGGTATACAGAACGCAGTGTTCAACGTAGTCGACTTTCTGAACATCATGGTATACGATGGTGGCAGTGGTGCCGATCACTCACCCTATAGCTATGCCGTGTCGTCACTTGACTATTGGGCCGGTCGCGGATTGCCCGCTTCAAAGACTGTGTTGGGTGTTCCCTTCTATGCGCGTCCATCGTGGAAGTCGTTTCGGCAATTAGTACAGGAAGGAGCCAATCCAAACCTAGACACCTATAACGGAGATTATTACAACGGTATCAACACGATCAAACAAAAAACCAACCTCGCCTTCGATCGAAATATAGGGGGCGTTATGATCTGGGAATTGTCGCAGGATGCAACCGGAGGTAATTCATTGCTCTCAGCGATCAAGCAAGTGGTAGATGAACGTTCGGGTTCTTCAACACAGGCTCCCTATGGTGGCACCGTTCGAAATATACCGGGTACCATTGAAGCAGAGCATTATGATACGGGAGGAGAAGGTATAGCCTATCACGATCTCTCGTCCGGCAATTCAGGTACTGCGTTGCGCTCGGACAACGTAGATATAGAAGCCACTACCGATACAGGCGGTGGACAGAACGTAGGATGGATACAAGCGGGCGAATGGCTGGAATATACAGTGAATGTAACAACAGCCGGAGCTCAGACTATACAAGTACGTGTAGCTTCTACAGCAGCCGGTAAGACTCTTCATCTGGAACTGGATGGCACCAATATATCCGGCACCGTTAGCGTGCCCAACACCGGTGCGTGGCAAACCTGGCAAACCGTAACGGCTACTACACCATCACTCACCACCGGGCAAAAGATACTTCGCATTGTAATGGATGCCGGTGATTTCAATATCAATAAAGTAATCTTTACATCCTCTTCAACCAATCCACCGCCCAGTGTCAGTCTAACAGCGCCCGGCAATGGCGCAACCTTTACAGCACCCGCAACGGTAACCCTACAGGCCAACGCTTCTGACAACGGCTCAGTTACCAAAGTTGAATTTTTCCAGGGCAGCACAAAACTTGGTGAAGATACATCGTCACCCTATAGCTATACCTGGAGCAACGTTGCGGCAGGGACCTATATATTAACTNNAGGGAACTATATATTAACCGCGCGTGCCACCGACAACCAGGGAGCAACGGCTACATCTTCCAATGTCTCAATAACCGTAAATGGTTCGTCTGGCAATTGCAGCGGTATAGCACCCTATGTAGAAAATGGTGGTTATGCGGCCGGCAGCATCGTGCAGAACCAGGGCAGTCAATATGAATGCAAACCGTATCCATATTCGGGCTGGTGTAACGGAGCGGCATGGGCGTATGCACCTGGCACCGGAACCTACTGGCAGGATGCGTGGATATTAAAAGGAAGCTGCTCGGGCAGTGCACGTATAGCATCCAGCGAAACCGAGTTTGAGACAGCAGCATCCGGAGTAACACTATATCCCAACCCCGTGGAGAATGGACGTGCAAAGACAATTACGCTTGTCTTCGAGAAAAGTCCGGGAGACGTATCGGTTAAACTGCAGAACACTAATGGTACGGAAGTAGTATCAAAATCATATCGCGATATAAAAGACACATCGCTTGCAGTTGAAATTCCACCACTTGCCAAAGGGCTATACCTGGTTCGCATTCAAAGCAACCACAAGTCGTGGATACGTAAATACCTGGTTCAATAACCTGAACACGAGAAGGAGGGATGCGTCCCTTCTTCTCATCTATACTTAACTATATACCTGAACACGAGACTATAATTACTGCTATTCATGAAAGCAAAGCTATTGATCTTGATAGGCTGTGTACTCATTGCCTTCAGTACATCAGCCCAGTATACATTTCCGGCTTGTTGGACTCCGTGGGCTCCCAGCACCACCGGTGGTCACGCAGGCGGTACACAGGTGTCACACAAGAGCGGAAATTATCGCGCCAACTGGTATACCAATGCCGAGCCCGGCACCAATGGTGATTGGGTATTGGTAAGTAAATGTGGTGATGGTGGTATCGGTCCGGATTATACCGGCACCCAACGCATCATCGGATATTTACCCTATTGGGTTCCTGATTTTAATTTTTCAACATTCGATCCGGGAACTGTTAATCACATTAATATAGCCTTCAATTTATTCCGTCAGAATAACAACAACTATAACAGTTCCAATTTCGCTTCGATCGCATGGGGCGAATTTCACAATCGTAAAGTTGATTCCATACTCTTTGATAACGGAGTACTGAGTCGTGCGCATGCAAAAGGTGTTACCGTATCGGTTGCTATAGGAGGCGCTACTGATTTTGCATTTCTCTGGCTACTCACGCAGTACTATAACAACGATGCCAAGCTGGAGGAGATGGCAAATTTTATTACGAACTATGTCAACACAAAAGGTATAGATGGTGTTGATCTTGATCTTGAATGCTGGTGGCCCGATGCAGCCATAGCGGGAACAACAGAACAAGGTGGTCGTGTGCGGGGCGATAAGTGGGGAGGCCCGGATCAGGGTCCGCATCCGGCTGCTATAGGGCTTACAAAACTTGCGCAGAAACTTCGTCAGAAAATGCCGGGTAAACTTTTGTCGGCTGCGGTATTCGGGACATCCTACTATGGCAATAATTATGATGATGCACTCGCACAACACCTGGACTGGCTCGGTTTGATGACGTATGATTTTACAGGATCATGGAACACATCACCGATAGGGCCACATGCTTCACTCTATAAAGTCCCACTCGGTACATACCAGGGACAAACCGCTGACAACCCTATATATTCTGCAGAAGATGCATTGGAGTATTGGATGGGCATGGCACCAGCTGCGTGGAATCATGACGGAGGATTCAATGTTGCCAAAGCAAAACTATGCATTGGTGTACCGTTCTATGGCTACGACCTGGCAACACGCAAACCCAACAATGCCAATGGTTTTGTAGCGCCTAAATGGAAAGAGATTGTGGCCGAGTTTCCGAATGCAGCCACGACATACGATCCGCTCGATACACGCCAGTTGGGAGGCTATATCAACGCCAATAATAAAAAGATATACTATGAGACACCGAAAGGTGCAGGAGAGAAGATAAAATATACCAAGCGTTTTGGACACCAGGGTGTGATTATCTGGGAACTTACCGGAGATGTTGCCTATACCAGCAGCAGCAGTTTATTGAAAGCGATCAACGATGCGGCTGGAACTGTTGTAAATCCTTCACCCGTTGTAAGTATAACAAGTCCTGCGAACAACGCTATTGTTACACCCGGAACCAATATCACCATTACAGCCAATGCTACCGATAATGGTTCGGTTACAAAAGTTGAATTCTTTCAGGGCAGTACAAAACTGGGTGAGGATACGTCATCTCCCTATAGCTATACCTGGAACAGTGTTGCTGCCGGAACCTATATAGTAACCGCGAAGGCAACGGATAACCTGAACGCGACTACCACATCGGCCGCGGTAAATATTACGGTTGGCAATGCTATACCGGTTACAGCAATAACATCTCCGGCCAACAATGCTACATTTACCACGGGGTCGAACATTACGATTCAGGCAACCGCTACGGATAATGGTGGCACGGTAACGAAAGTGGAATTCTTCCAGGGAACAACCAAGCTTGGCGAGGACACATCTTCACCCTATAGCTATACCTGGACAAACGTATCGGCCGGCAATTATAGTCTCACAACAAAAGCAACGGATAATGCAGGCGCTGTGGGAACATCTTCCACGGTTACGATCTCCGTGGGTAATGCAACGCCATCCACAAGTATAACATCTCCGGCCGCTAACGCCTCGTACACGGCACCCGCTACAGTAAATATTACAGCTACTGCTACTGACTCCGATGGTACAATAACAAAAGTTGAATTCTTCCAGGGAACAACAAAACTAGGAGAGGACACATCATCACCCTATACCTATACCTGGACAAATGTAGCAGCAGGGGCATACGCTCTCACAACAAAAGCTACCGACAACGGAGGGGCTACGGGTACATCTGCCCCGGTAAATATAACCGTGACTACAGGCGGAGATAACTGTGCTTCCACACCGCAGTACGTTGAGAATGGCGGCTACGCTGCAGGAAGTATCGTAAAAAATGCAGGCAGTCAGTACGAATGTAAACCATTTCCGTTCTCCGGATGGTGCAATGGTGCCGCCTGGGCATACGCACCGGGCACGGGTACATACTGGACAGACGCATGGATCCTAAAAGCAAGTTGCTCCGGAGCACGCGTTGCCAGCGAATATATAGCGGAAACCACTAATGAGAATTGGACAGAACCCGATGGACTTCACGCGTATCCGAACCCGGTGTCAAGTGGTCGAGATGAACGCATCACGTTGCAGTTTGCTTCTGCTCCGGGTGTTGTAGCCGTATACCTGAAAGACGTTCACGGTAAAGATGCTGTGGTATATACGTCACCGGATGTAAAGAGTAAAACGGTAATCGTAAATATACCCGTGCTGCCGCAAGGCATGTACCTGTTAAATGTGAAGAGCGGTCACAAGTCGTGGACTCGGAAGTATGTGATCAAATAATATTCCCCCCGGATGGACAGAGAATAGGCGATTCCCTGTCCATTTTTTTATACCTCGTCTCTGAGGATTGTCATTTGGGGATATAACCGTATTGTCTCTATATTGTGGGCTTTTGGTATAATCCGGAACAAAGTCCATGAGCACACCTGTTGCCAAGCCTGTTACGATCGGCACCCCGTTTACATCGTCTGCTAAAAAAGTTATGTTACTCGGCTCGGGAGAGCTTGGTAAAGAAGTAGTTATCGAGTTTCAGCGTTACGGTGTGGAAGTCATCGCGGTCGATCGTTACGATCATGCTCCGGCTATGCAGGTGGCACATCGTTCGTATACTATACCCATGCTTGATGGTGCAGCCTTACGCGCAGTAATTGAAAAAGAAAAACCGAACTATATTGTTCCGGAAGTTGAAGCAATTGCAACCGCTACACTTGTAGAACTGGAAGCAGAAGGATTCAACGTAATCCCTACCGCTACAGCTGCGCGCCTCACCATGAACCGCGAAGGAATCCGCACACTCGCGGCTGAAAAACTGAAGGTAAAAACATCGCCCTATAAATTTGCCGGTACATATACCGAATTCAAAGCGGCTGTAGAAACCATTGGTTATCCGTGCGTGGTGAAGCCGATCATGAGTTCATCCGGTAAAGGACAAAGTGTTGTGAAGACAGAAGCAGATGTGGAGAAGTCCTGGCAGTATGCGCAGGAGGGGAGTCGCAGCGGAAGTGGCAATGTTATCGTCGAGGGGTTTATTGATTTTGATTATGAGATCACACTGCTCACCGTGCGTCATCGTGAAGGTGTATCGTTCTGCGATCCGATAGGACATCGGCAAGAGCATGGCGACTACCAGGAATCGTGGCAGCCGCATCCCATGAATGAAAAAGCATTGACCGAAGCTCAGCGTATAGCCCACAGCGTTGTAGACGCATTGGGTGGCTATGGTATATTTGGTGTCGAATTCTTTGTAAAAGGAGATATAGTTTACTTCAGTGAAGTTTCTCCGCGTCCACATGATACCGGTATGGTGACCATGATCTCGCAGGACTTGTCGGAATTTGCATTGCACGTTCGCGCTATATTGGGATTGCCGATACCGGTGATCCGGCAGCACGGACCATCGGCATCATCGGTTATCCTGGTGCGTGGCGATTCATCCTTAATTTCATTTTCAGGTTTTGAAAAAGCACTGGCAGAGCCTGATACACAGCTTCGTCTCTTTGGCAAACCCGAAGTAAAAGGAGAGAGGCGCATGGGAGTATGCCTGGCCAAAGCGAATACAATTGATGAAGCCCGCGCCAAGGCAAACCGGGCGGCAAATAGTATACAGTATAGCTTGCAGTAGTTGTAGATTGAGGATTAATTCTCTTATCTTTAGTTGCTCTTTACCATTACTAACCTGTCCATGATCGACAATACCAAACTTGAACATTTTCGAAACCTCGTTTCACTAATCACCGCTGATGGCAAGATTGAAGAAGTAGAACGCGTTGCTCTTTTCAAGATCGCCTATACACTGGGAATTCCGTTAGATCGTTTCAATCTCATGCTTGAGCGTGGCCACGAGTATCGTTTTCTTATCCCCCAGAATAACCTTGAGCGCGAGAAGCAACTCGAAGACATGATCGAACTCGCACTGGTCGATGGCGACTTCGCCCCGGCAGAAATAGAACTCATCACCATGGTAGGCGAAAAACTCGGTTTCACCCACGCAGAAATCACGCACATTATACAAACGCATAGCGAAGCGCTGAAGTAGTTCTTGGGCAGGTTACGTGTTTCTTGACCACAACGTTAGTCGCGTAATCAGTTGCTAGTTGCTGGCTTCTGGCTGCTAGATTTTTTTATCTGATGGTATATTCTTTTAATGGAAGGCTTGTCTGTTTGTTATGGGGGTGCTTGGTTATTGGAAGTTGCTGGCTGCTAGCTTCCAGCTGCTAGTTTTTTGTCTGATGGTATATATTTACTCTCTGTGTACACGCCACATTATTACCTGCCTTAATTCCATCTCCTTTCTCGCAGCTCAAAGCTTAAGGCTCGCAGCTTTTATAAGACAATCGTTTCCTATAGTATAAACATTACTCAACAAAATCTTCCTGCAGCCAGAAGCCAGCAACCAGCAGCCCTCTCATGCCAGGGAAGAAGTTTAACCGCACAATAGCGTCTGCACTTCGTCTCCCGATTATTACATCTTAACTCAAACGATTGTTAATAACATTTCAATCGTTTGAATATTGGCTCATGGTTTATCGTTTTTGAGTCTTAATTCACATTCTGATACCCGTACTATTGGCAAATTGATCTTATAACAAATCCCTATTTTATGAGATCAATCAATTACTT
>DJFR01000236.1:0-6619 GCA_002432545.1 Flammeovirgaceae bacterium UBA5867
GTGATCGATCTGATCGTTCGCGATAAATCAAGAATTGAAGCTTTGTATTATCAGCAGTCGGAAGAAAATGTAAAGCGCATTGTGCAGTTACCGTATGTAAGCTTTGGCTCTGACGGAGGTTCTGAAACGATCGATGACAAAAACGTAGAAGAGGGAGCGCACCCGCGAAGCTACGGCACATTTGCGCGTGTGCTCGCTAAATATGTTCGCGAAGAAAAACTTGTAACGTTACAGGATGTGGTGCGAAGACTCACCGCGTTGCCTGCAGCAAATCTTAAAATAAAAAAGCGCGGCAGTTTAAAAACAGGATTCTATGCCGACATGGCGATTTTCGATCCGGCAAAAGTTCAGGATCACGCAACGTTTGAAAAGCCGAAGCAATATTCCACCGGTATGGTGCATGTATTTGTAAACGGTGTTCAGGTTCTGCAGAATGGTGAGCATACGGGAGCAAAACCGGGAAGAACCGTACGCGGACCGGGCTATAAGGAAAAGAAAAAAGTGTTGTAAAAATTATTTTTTTCAGTGAAACGCGAGCACTTGGAAGAATGTGGAGGGTGATTGACTATGATAGCATTACATAACATGGTTCTAAATACAGCAACATACGGTAAGCTGGGTTATATACAGCATACCGGCAACAATCGACCAGTGCCCGGCTATATCGCCAAGTCCTTGAGAGAGAATATTTTTGAGGGGTATTTTTCAATATATTTACTGTGATTTTTTAAATCATTTTATAATCAATTTTTCTATCCACCCGATGGATAAGCTAGTTTACCTGACGCTGCTCATTTTATGCCTACTGATACCGGTTTCGGGTCAATCACAGAATTCTATTGATAAGGGTAATCGTCTGTTTGAGAAAAAAGATTATGAAAATGCACTAAAGGCATACCTTGAAGGTGGCAGCAGCAGCGATGATGCAGACCTCAATTTCAAGATCGGGATGTGCTATCTATACCTTGAAACAAAATCAAAGTCACTGCCCTACCTCGAAAAAGCATTCAACGCCAAATCAAACGTAGACCCGGATATACATTACTACCTGGGTATGGCTTACCAGAACAACCACCAGTATGCGCGTGCGCGCGATCATTACGAGGAGTTCCGGGGCAAGAATAAAAAACTTTACGAGCTTGTTACTGAAAAGATATTTGAATGCGAGATTGGGGATTCACTCACACGCAAACCTGTTCGCGTAGTCATTGAGAATGTAGGGGCGGGTATAAATTCTCCGTTCAATGAATATTCGCCACTGGTATCAGCCGATGGTAACGCGATGATCTTTACCTCCAACCGTTCAACCGATGATTACAAAATCAAGAGCGGAACCAATTTTGAAGATATATATATAGCTCGCAAGGCCGGTAGCTCCTGGGGTGTGCCTGAAAAGATCAGTCCGAACATCAACATCAAGTTCAATGATGCTGCTGCGTCACTTTCTCCAGATGGTAAAACGCTTTTCCTGTATTACGAAGATGGTGCGGGTGATATATATACTTCACACCTGGAAGGATCGGATTGGACAAAACCGGAAGCATTAAACAAGAATATAAATACACCGCTGTTCTGGGAGACATCCGCCTGTATATCTGCAGATGGACAAAAATTATTTTTTGCCAGCAACCGTCCGGGGGGTAAAGGTGAGCTTGACATATGGATGAGTACACTTGACCCGAAAGGAAATTGGGCGAAACCGGTAAACCTGGGTGGTGCTATTAATACACCCGGCAATGAAGATTCCCCCTATATACATCCGGATGGTGTTACACTTTATTTTTCATCAGACGGCCACCCGAGTATGGGCAGTAACGACATCTATAAAAGCGAATTCAAGGATGGTAAATGGCAGCGTCCCGTAAATATGGGTTACCCGATTAACTCGATTGAGTACGATGGTTTCTTCAGTATATCAGAAGATAAAACTACCGGCTACTATTCAACGCTTCGTGCAGAAGGTATGGGCAGTGCAGATATATATACTATAAAATTCTTACCCCCTGCCAAAGAAGAAGTTCAGGAACCTGTGTTACTGGCCAGCACCGAACCCGCTGTGCAGCAACCTGCGGTTGAGACAACGCCTCCGCCTGCAGTAGAAGAACCTAAAAAAGAAGAACCGAAAGTTGAGGAACCTAAAGCTATAGTAGCAGAAGAACCAGTTATAGTTGCTGCACCACCGCCAGCCGTAGTGCAAACACCTGCACCGGAACCTGACAGAACCGATTTTATTGACCCGATGATACAGGTACACAAAGACAATAAAGTTGTTACGGTATTGAAGGGAAAAGTAATTGATGAAACTACAGCCCAACCGTTGTCTGCCACCATCTCGCTTGTAGATAACGCTACGAACAAGGTGATAACCAAAATATACTCCAATCCACAAACCGGAGATTTTGAACTTACCATTCCACACGGAGGAAACTACGGGGTGGCTACCGAACGACAAGGCTACCTGTTCAACTCGATCAACTTTAACCTGCCGCAGTTTGCCGAGTACCAGGAGATTGATACGCACATCATCATGGTAAAGGCTGAGGTTGGTTCGAAGGTTGTATTGAAAAACATTTTCTTCGATATAGGTAAATCTGATTTGAAAGCAGAATCTATTGCCGAGGTTGAAAACATCAAGGAATTGCTGATCACGAACCCGCTGCTTAACGTTCAGATCAACGGGCATACGGATAACACGGGTAATGCCGAAACCAACAAAACACTTTCGTTAAAGCGTGCCAGTGCTGTGGTTGACTACCTGGTACAACACGGCATCAGTGCTACACGACTCAGTGCAAAAGGTTTTGGTTCGGAGCGCCCTATTGTAAGTAATGATGATGAAGCCGAAGGCCGCGCGATCAACCGCAGAACGGAGATAGAAATTATAGAAAGCAAAAGCTAAGCTATATATACTATAGCTGAATCTCATGCCAGTATAGATGTCCGGTTTCGCGATCTATAAAGAGCTCAAACTCTATCGGATTATTACCTACCCATACTTCGTATTTATCCAGCGTTTTTGGAACAAACCAGTCAGGCCGCGTGTCATAATCCACTAAATCCTTTATATGCTCACTCGCATCACCGGGTCTCCGAACCAGGTCGCCTTTTGATAAAAAGGATTGAAGTATATCTTTACTCAATGTAGTCTCCATATATAGTTCGTACTCCATTGTAAAATGAGGCGATCGCCAATACCACGAATGAACCACATTGATATCATCCGGTTTTTCATAACCATACGCTCTTTCCCAGTTAT
This sequence comes from Flammeovirgaceae bacterium UBA5867, assembly GCA_002432545.1. Taxonomy (GTDB): domain Bacteria; phylum Bacteroidota; class Bacteroidia; order Cytophagales; family Cyclobacteriaceae; genus Ohtaekwangia. The sequence continues at coordinate 3,257 of DJFR01000236.1, forward strand.
CGTCATCATCTTCCCACGTGCCGGCATAAAAATATCCGCAGCCCGTAAGCACCAAACAGCTTATACATAACACGATCCGATATACCCGGATATATTTCATAAACATCAATAAAATAAAAAGAGCCGCCCGGTATACCGAACGGCTCTTTATGAAAAAAGTTGACTTATATACTAAGCGATTGTTACACGCTTGAATTCAACTACGGTTAAACCTTTTGTAACGCTGTCAAGGTATTGAGCTACAGTCTTCGAGTTGTCTTTTACGAAGAGCTGGTGCAGCAATGTAGTTTCTTTGAAGAACTTCTGAAGTTTACCCTGAGCGATTTTATCAACCATGTTCTCAGGTTTACCTTCTGCCAAAATCTGAGCTTTAGCGATTTCAAGCTCTTTCTCAATGATAGACGGATCAACAGACTTCTCATCAACTGCTACGGGGTTCATCGCAGCGATTTGCATACCTACATCTTTACCAGCTTCGGTAACATCTACACCGTTAACACCTTTCAGTGATACCAGTACACCAAGTTTAGAACCAGCGTGGATGTAAGACACAATCGCTTCGCCTTTCATGTGAATGTATTCACTCACCTCGATCTTCTCACCGATCTTACCTACCAGTTCAACAATTTTATCATTCAGTGTAAGGCCACCTGCTGCTAACGCAAGCAATGCTTCTTTTGTAGCAGGTTTGCCAGCAAAAGCAGTGTCCACGATCAGTTTACCAAGTGCCTGGAATTCCTCGTTTTTGCCTACGAAATCAGTTTCACAATTCAGCGCGATCAATACAGCTTCCTTCTTGTCATCGCTAACTTTGATAAATACAGAACCTTCTTTAGCTTCTCTGTCAGAACGTGACGCAGAAACTTTTTGTCCTTTCTTTCTTAATATCTCGATAGCTTTATCAAAATCTCCTTCGGCTTCGGCAAGGGCTTTTTTACAATCCATCATACCTGCACCCGTCATTTGGCGGAGCTTGTTTACATCTTGTGCTGAAATAGCTGACATAGTATTTACGATTTTTAGATTTACGATTATCTGATTTGAACTCCCTAAAAAAACTAAACACCGGCTTTGGGCCGATGTTTAGTGCATTATCATTGCATTAATTATGACTACCGCGTGCAATTGCTGCACCTTGGCACATCAGCTTATAATTATTTGCCTTCTTCTACTGCAGAATCAACTTTTCTCTTTTCGTCTTCTTCCTTCTTCTGCGCAGCGTCATCTTTATCTTTCTTACGCTCCATCAAACCTTCTTCAATCACTTTACCGATATGTTTGGTAAGGATAGAGATTGATTTGAATGCATCATCGTTAGCAGGGATTGGGAAATCAACACCTGAAGGATCTGAGTTAGTATCTACAAGCGCAAAAACAGGAATGTTCAGTTTCTGAGCTTCTGTTACTGCAATGTGTTCGCGTTTTACATCGATCACAAACAATGCTGCAGGGAGTCTGTTCAGATCAGCGATACCGCCTAACAATTTTTCAAGTTTAGCTTTCTCACGAGTTACCATGAGGCGTTCGCGTTTTGCAAGGTTGGTGAAAGCTTCGTCTTTCATCAATTTCTCGATCTGCGCTAACTTCTTCAAAGATTTACGAATCGTAGCGAAGTTTGTAAGCATACCACCTAACCAACGCTCCGTAACAAACGGCATGTTAAGACGTTTTGCTTCTTCTGATACGATATCTTTAGCTTGCTTCTTCGTTGCCACGAACATGATCTTGCGGCCTGAACGAACGATGTTCTTCAGAGCGTAAGTAGCTTCGTCTAAGCATGCTAATGTTTTATTCAGGTCGATAAGGTGGATACCATTATTTTCCATGAAGATGTACTCAGCCATCTTCGGGTTCCACTTGCGGGTGAGGTGACCAAAGTGTGCACCTGCATCCAACAGATCCTGATATGTTAATTTTTCAGCCATTCTCTTGTTATGATTAACGCTTGCTAAACTGGAATCTTCTTCTTGCTTTTCTTCTACCCGGCTTCTTACGCTCAACCATTCTTGAGTCGCGGGTTAGCAAACCTTCTTTTCTCAAAGCTGGTTTACTTTCAGTATTGAACTGAACCAGTGCGCGGGCAATACCCAGACGAACTGCTTCTGCCTGGCCTTTTACACCACCACCTTCAACATTTATCGTAACATCATACTGACCTTCTGCCTTAATGGTAGAAAGCGGCTGCTTTACTGTAGTCTGGTGAATTTCAGAAATGAAGTACTCCTTCAAATCACGGTCATTCACTTTAATATCTCCTTTTCCAGGTTTTACATACACTCTGGCAATAGAGGTTTTTCTTCTACCGATGGTATTGATGATCTGCATGATATCAGAACTTTAATTCTTTAGGTTGTTGAGCAGTATGAGGGTGTTCATTACCGGCATAAACATGCAGGCTTCTGAAAAGTTCGCGTCCGAGTCTGTTCTTCGGAAGCATGCCGCGTACAGCGTGCTCGATGAGGCGCTCAGGATGCTTGGAACGGATCATAGTAGGAGTGTGCTCGCGCTGACCGCCTGGATAACCTGAGTGCGTGAAGATCACGCGATCAGTCCACTTCTTGCCAGTCATTCTTACTTTTTCCGCGTTGATAACAATTACGTTATCGCCACAATCCACATTGGGAGTATAGCTTGGCTTATGCTTTCCACGAATAATGTGGGCAACCTGGCTAGCCACACGACCCAGCACCTGCGCGTTTGCGTCCACTATTACCCAGCCTTTTTCAACTGTAGCCTTATTGGCATTCAGTGTTTTATAGCTATTATGATCCATTTTATTATTAGAGATTCAATTAAAAACACTACCCCTTTCAAAAAGGGACACAAAGGTAAACTGCCTGTCTGGTAAATGCAAGCATCATTCTGAAATTGCTTTAAAATCAATTAAAACAATTTCAAACCAGTAGTAAAGTATTGAAAATTAGACCTTTGGAGAAACTCCCAAAAACTTTAACGGGCCGCAATTTCGGTTTTTTTTCGTTCACGCGCTGTAATCCGGCAACATTTTAACATTCAGCAGACAGAAAACGTCCCCTATTTTGCAGGCTTGAAGTCGTGCGAAGCTGCGCGTCTTTCCATCTCTTCTTTCGAAACATTCTCCACAACTTCGGCAACCCACCACTGGTTACCGCCGGGATCTTTAAAACCTCCTTCGCGATAGCCATAGAAACGATCGCCCGGTTCCATAATCGATGTTGCACCGTGCTGCATTGCTTTTTTAAATGTAGCGTCAGCATCAGCTACAAAAACATAAGTCATACTTTCTTTCGGATAACCAGACTGCTCTTTGCCCACCATGATAACAGAATCGCCCAGGCGCACCTCTGCGTGGCGAACCGTTCCATCGGCCGAAGTGAGTCTCTC
>DJFR01000236.1:6687-15825 GCA_002432545.1 Flammeovirgaceae bacterium UBA5867
GTAATAGTTTAACTACACGAAGCTATTGCATGGTGAAGACGCGCAATTGTATAAACACGACATGCTATGAAAGCTGAATAAAATTATCGGCACGATTGTGAGCAGGAAGATTAAAATACTCACCGGGTGAAAGTCCGGCAAACATTTTGAACTCGCGGATAAAGTGCGACTGGTCAAAATATCCGGCTGCGTACGCTATATCTGTCAATGATCTTATTGTATCTGACTTTATGAATCGCAGTGAAGTATGAAAACGCATGAGCCGCGAAAATACTTTGGGTGACAAACCAACGAAGGCACCAAACTTTCTTTCCAACTGACGATTGGATATACCGGCATGCCGCGCCAGCTGATCAACCTCCACGTTACCATATTGCTTGATAACATGCAGTATACATTGATGAAATTTATCATTCATTCCGGTAGCACGTATACTTTTGTTGTACAGGTATTCTGAGAGTATATGTATACCTTGTGCATCCGTTACAGACTCCAATATCTTTTCCTGCAAATCCCGGAATTCAGCTTTATGCAATTCATTGAACGGTATATGCTGATGTGTAAATTCACCGGAAGGAATTTTAAACAACAATGGCAATGCATAGGGATACAGGTAGGCACCCATCATTTTAAAATTACCCGTCATCGAAAACGTTCTATGTTCAGTAGTCTGTCCGTTGATAGCACCGTATTGATTTTTAAAGAAGAACACAAGTCCCGGAAAACCTTCTGCAAGCAACTTATATTGAACTGGAAATTCTGAAGCTCCGTTATATTCAAGTACCCAGAAAAACCTTACCAGGTGCTGAAGTGCTGCGGGAGGCTTTATTTCCTGGTAGTGCATGATGCCGAATTTTAAGATTGAAAAATTTGAAGATTGCGGGTTAATTTATACTTGAATTTAATTAATTGAAATCAGATAGTGAACACATCGTCAGCTTATAAAAGAATTGTTATACGTAATATTGTTGAGGAAGCTCAGAATGTAAAATCTTTTCAACTCGAGTATGCGGATGGCTCTCCGCTAAAGTATGAACCCGGGCAGTTCATCACATTTATATTTCCTCGAAACGGCCAGGATGAAGGTGATCGAAGAAGTTACTCGTTCTCTACAACGCCCGGGATAGACGCCACTCCTGCCATCACTATAAAACGAATTGAGAACGGAGAATACTCACGGTGGTTTATTGATAATGCCAAGCCCGGTAACACACTACTCACCATTGGCACTTCAGGACATTTTACGTTGCCCGAAAATCTGCAAGAGTATAAGAAGCTGATCTTTTTTGCTGCCGGCAGTGGTATTACGCCTATATATTCATTACTAAAACATGTGCTGGTAACCTATCCGCATCTCCCGGTGGTATTGATCTATAGCGGCAGGCAAGCAGATGACACTGTCTTTTACGAGGAGCTGACACAACTGCAAAAGCAATATAGCGATCAGCTTACCATTGAATATCTGTTCAGCACATCACGTAATCTTTCGCGGGCACGCCTTGGCAAATTATTATTAGAAGCATTATTGAAGCAGTATTCAGGCACAGACCATCGTAACACACTATTTTATTTGTGTGGTCCTTATGAATATATGCGTATGGCAACCATTGTTTTACAAACAGAAGGCGTACCTGCTGATAACATTCGCAAGGAGAATTTTGCTACGCGAAGACCTGTACAAAAAAATGAACCTCCCGACAAGAATAAACATGCGGTTGAGTTGCGACTGAATGGCAACGTATATAGTTTTGAAACGGAATTTCCAGAGACAATTCTTCAGCATGCAAAAAAACTAAATATACCTATACCCTATAGCTGCGAATCGGGACAATGCGGCACCTGTGCAGCTTCGTGCATAAAAGGAAAAGTATGGATGTGGAACAACGAAGTATTGGTAGATAGCGAAGTAGAAAAAGGCAGAACACTTACCTGCACCGGCTATCCTGTAGGTGGCGATGTTATTCTCGAGATAAAATAATTTACGATAGGACGCTATATATAGCGTCCTATCGTTTATCAAAGATCAGCTGTTGATCTCCAGTTGTTTTACCAATGCCTGCAAATCTTTTGGATAGGGAGCTTCTATTTTTTTTGTATCGCCTTTCATATCCGCAAAGGTGAGCGAGTATGCATGCAACGCCATACGCTTCATGATGGGCTGCTCTTCGGTTTGTTTCTTCAGATTAAAACCACGCTTTACACTGGAAAGAAAAAATGGTTTACCTCCATAGAGTTCATCACCAGTAATAGACGCTTTCAATGTTGAAAGGTGAATTCTGATCTGGTGCATTCTTCCGGTTATCGGTCTGCATTCAACCAGCGTATGCAGTTTGTATGACTTGATTGAGGTAAAATATGTTTGTGCCTGTTTACCTTCACGCTTGCTGATCTTCACAACGCCATCATCCTGCTTCAGTATAGGCAGATCTACCAGTTCATCTTTAAAATTATGAATGCCGTCTGCTACTGCGTGATAGATCTTTGTTACCTCGCGTTTTTCAAATTGCAAGCTCATGTGGCGATACGCTTCCGGATTTTTAGCGATGGCCAGCACACCTGATGTATCTTTATCCAGTCGATGGCATACCTGTGCCGTAGCAATGTAATCGCGGGCTAAACCCAGCAGGTTGATCTTCGCGTTACGGTCTTCGAGTGTAGCAACAAACGGAGGTTTATTGATAAGAATAAAATCCTCGTCTTCGAAGAGAATGAGTTCTTCTAAATTGATTTTGGCAGCCTTCAAGATAATTCCTTTTTAGTTTTAGTCGGCCTGATGCTCGGCAGCGTCAGGCTTAACACGCGGCAATTTAAAACTAAAAGTAGAACCTTTACCGGGTTCGCTCTCTACTTCGGCTTTTGTGTTGTGTCCATCAAGGATATGTTTTACAATGGCAAGCCCCAAACCGGTACCACCTTTTTCACGACTTCTGCTTTTATCGACACGGTAAAAACGTTCAAAGATTCTTGTCTGATGCTCCGGGGGTATACCTTCACCAAAATCGCGAACCTTCGTAATCACATTTTTTTTGTGGATCTCAAAACTCACCACTACATCTGAGCCATCGTTCGAGTGTTTGATGGCGTTACTGATCAGGTTTGTCATTACCTGACTGATGCGCTGCCAGTCGGCATATACCAGTGCTTTATGATGCGCTCCTTCCACCCGTAATTTTATATTCTGCTTCTCTCCCTTTTCTTCAAATTGTTCGAATACTTCTTCAGTAAGCTTGTGCATATCGATTGTTTCGAAATGCATTTTTATCTGCCCCGTTTCAATGTGCGAAAGTGTGAGTAAATCCTGCACGAGTATGTCCAGACCATCGAGACTTTTTGCCGCTTTCTTCAAAAATTTCGTCCGCACGGTTTTATCGTTCACAGCACCATCGAGCAGCGTATGTACAAATCCCTGCGCGGCAAAAATAGGTGTCTTCAATTCATGCGATACATCAGCTATAAACTCTCTGCGGAATGCTTCCAGTTTTTTAAGTTCATCAATCTCTTTCTGCTTTAATTCAGCGAATGAGTATATATCTTCATTAATAGTTTTGAGCGGGTTGAGCGGAGCCGTTTTCTGTCTGTCAATTTTGGCAAGTTCTTTCTTTTTCAGCTTGCCCATGAGTTTGTATATTTTATTGATCTCGCGGAAGATGAGAAACTCCAGCACTGTAAAAATAAGCAGGTATGAAACCGAGAAACTGATGGCGAAAGCAACTAACAGGGCACTGGCAGCAATACTCTTAAATAACGAAAGAAATAAAGACGTGATCAGGGCAATGCAGAATGCAAGTAGCAAGGCAAGACCGCGGGAACTGTAAACCATGTTTCGTTATCCGTTAATCGTTAAAAGTTATCCGTAGATAAATGCAGGTTGCAAGGTAAGCAAAGCCTTCGTTTCGTTTGTGTCTTCTTCGTTATCTCTGTGCAAGAGATTTTATAATCGTTATCAGTATATATCATGCTATTATAAAAGCAGTCAGGATCAATGCTGTTATCACCATGCCTGTTACTATAATTCCTACTGACTGACGTGTTGCCTGCTGTTGATATGTTCCACCTGCATCCGTTATTTTCAATGCCAGCATCTTTTGGCGGTGTACACAGGCCAGGTGTATAAATACACAGAGAACGGAAAGCGAGTAATAAGGTATAAAAAACAGATCAGCCGGATGGTTCTTCACGCCCCACGCAGCAAAGTGAAAATCAGTTTCTACGTTCCAGGAGTAACGCCCAAGCAGTACCGCGCGAATATGAAAGAGCAGGAAGAACGAAAGGTATAGCCCGCTGATAACCTGCAGAAGATCGTATATATTCTTTCTGAATCCTTTTTGCCACACCAGCATTAACCCAACCACTACCTGTATAAGTGCGCATAACAACAAGATTACTTCCACCGGGGGAAACCGGTAAACATGGCGGAATAAATTCATAACGCGTATGTGCGTATCGGGGCCACCCCAAGCGAAAAGATGATTGATAACATGAAAGAGAAAGAAAGTGGCCAGTACTATACCGGAGTATCGGTGAATTTTCTTCAGGCGTTCTATATTCATACGATGTTGCTTCCGAAAGCCAAATTACACGATCTGCCTTAATAGAATTAGCATGAATGAATAAAACTCAATTAAAAAATCCGATCCAGTCAATGAGCTACAGGTATAGCATAAATATACCGCACCTCCGAACACGTCCGGATAACTCGTAACAGTTAACGGATAACGATTGACGCCATTAATTGAGACTGAATTTATAGCCTACGCCTTTCACCGTAGTAATAAAGTCATCACCAATCTTTTCGCGCACTTTACGGATGTGAACATCTACCGTGCGGGCGAGTACATATACATCGGAGCCCCAGATATTCTGTAACAGGTCTTCGCGACTAAATACTTTATTTGGATTCTGTGCAAGGAAGTATAGCAACTCGAATTCTTTCTTCGGAAGGTTAATCTCCTTCTCGTTTACTTTTATAGTATAGCTGGTGCGGTCAATGGTAAGCTCACCAATGGTAATAAGACTGGAAGGAGATGATTTTTTGGAGTCTCTTCTGAAAAGCGCACTGATGCGGCTCATCAACGCACGCGGCTTGATCGGCTTGGTGATATAGTCATCGGCCCCCACATCAAACGCTGCTACTTCTGAATATTCTTCCGAGCGAGCTGTAAGGAAAACAACAAATGTTTTTTGCAATTCAGGAATGTCGCGCAATAACCGGCAGGTTTCCACGCCATCCATTTTTGGCATCATGATATCGAGCAGTACCAAGTCTGGTACAAACTTTTTAGCAATGTCTACAGCCTTTGAGCCATCAGACGCAGTTTTCACATCGTATCCGCCTTTTTCGAGGTTGTACTTCAGAAGTTCCAAAATCGGTTCTTCATCGTCAACGACAAGCACTTTGTGCATTTGCTTGTTTCCCATGGTTCAACTATTTGCTTCAAAAATATACATAAAAAAGCCCTTAAAAAACCGGGAAGTGTTTCTTAACAATTCCTTAAGCCCGGATAACAATTCGGTAATAGAAAAAGGTTTCGCGGCTCAGAGAAAGGGATACTTCTCGCTCAAGTGAAGAATGTACGCACGCAGGTCGCCATGAAAAACAGTACTCCACTCCTCTCCGAAAATATTCTGTTTCGATTGATACTGCCGGAAGTTCATGAAGTAAGCGTTGTTCGGCAATTTGTCCTTAAAACGTTGTGAAGGATTTTTAGTAAGAGCGAGCGAGAGTGTATCGAGGTTGTCAACGATCTTCTGAATAGCAACCTGCTTCAATTCCTTTTTCTTCTCCACCGGATCACTCTCCTGCATACCACTATATAAACTATCGAGCAGATGTGCTCCGCGCAGCATGTGGTCTACATACTTGAGATAATCTTTATCTTCATCGATATACGTTGTATATTCTTTGGAATCGCGACCGTATTTATAAATCAGAAATTTTTCAGCACCACGATCGCCAATAAATGTGGCCAGGTTTTCATTAAAGTCAACACTGTCTTTTACAAAGATAGTAGCATGCGACATTTCATGAATGATCAGATTCGCGAGATCACCTTCACTCCTGCCCAACATTTTACTAAGTATAGGATCGGTAAACCAGCCAAGTGTTGACCAGCCTCCCGGGTTACGCACAATCACATCATAACCTTCGCCTTCCAATTCTTTTTTCAGATTAAATGCAAGTTTCTGGTTGAAGAACCCTTTATAGGGAACAGAGCCGATCACGGGAAACTTCCATTCTTTTGGTTTCAGTTTATAGGGTTCTGCCGCCAGCACCACCCACATTACTTCTTTACCCTTTTGATCGTACAGTGTTTTATAGTTCTCGGTATCTTTTAAGCCGAGCGAATCGATCGCATACTTTCTTACTTCATCGATGAGTCGCAGGCGTGCTTTGAGTGAATCCGGAAAAGCAGGATCGGCCATGAATTCTTCCACAGGACGTGCGTTCCATACAATGTTTAACTGCCCGTAACCCTGCCGGATGCCATAGCTCACCAGGTCCCAGAAGATAACCACGAGAATGGTAATGATGAGGACGAATGCCAACAAAACGCGTTTGATGATTTTACCCGAACGACTCTTCATGTAACAAAAAATATTTCTTCAATCTATAGCCTGCAAGATAAAAGTATACCACAACTTTGTATGCGGCCTGACAACGGTTAACAGAATTTCAACGGATAGAACGGCAACCCTGAAAGTTAAAAAACTGCTCCATACTGCAGGATTCATTTTGATTTTCTATTTTAATTAGTAATTTTAAACCCGATTAAACTAATAAAAATAGTTAATACTTTTAAGGTTGATGATTGATTTCTGAAGTGTACTTCTGATTGATCCTTTGTACTTTCAAACCCGAAGCCAAAGCCAGCCTAATTGACAACGGAGAAATAAAACAACTGAATATGAGCGATGCAAAAGAAAAACTGAAGGCACTTCAGTTAACGATTGACAAACTGGAAAAAACGTACGGTAAAGGTACCGTGATGAAACTTAGCGATGAGAAAGTGGTAGATGTTCCTGCGATCTCTACGGGTTCACTCGGACTTGACATTGCGCTGGGTATAGGCGGTATACCACGCGGAAGAATTATCGAGATCTACGGACCTGAATCGTCTGGTAAAACTACCCTTACCATGCACTGCATCGCGGAAGCACAAAAGCGCGGTGGCCTTGCAGCATTCATTGATGCGGAACACGCTTTCGATAAATCATACGCTGAGAAACTGGGTATCGATACCGAGAATCTTCTCATCTCTCAACCCGACAACGGTGAACAGGCTCTTGAAATTGCCGATCACCTGATTCGCTCAGGCGCTATCGATATAATTGTAATTGACTCCGTTGCTGCCCTTGTACCAAAAGGTGAATTGGAAGGCGAGATGGGTGAAAGTAAAATGGGCTTACAAGCTCGCCTCATGTCGCAGGCACTTCGTAAACTTACCGGTACCATCAGCAAAACAGGTTGCTCCTGTATATTCATTAACCAGCTGCGCGAAAAGATCGGTGTTATGTTTGGTAATCCTGAAACTACTACCGGTGGTAACGCTTTGAAATTCTACGCTTCCGTTCGTCTGGATATCCGCAGAATCGGACAGATCAAAGAAGCTGCTGATGACATTACCGGTAACCGCGTAAAAGTAAAAGTGGTGAAGAATAAAGTAGCACCTCCTTTTAAAGTAGTAGAGTTCGATATCATGTACGGTCGTGGTATATCTAAATCCGGGGAGATTATCGACCTGGGTGTAGAGCTTAATGTTGTTCAGAAATCTGGTTCATGGTTCTCTTACAACGGTAACAAACTTGGTCAGGGCCGCGATGCCGTTAAACAACTCATCGAAGATAATCCTGAACTGATGGATGAACTCGAGAAGAAAATCAAAGAACACCTGGCGGGTGTTGAAGGAGGAAAAGTACTCGAAGAAAAAGAGTAGTAAATATACTCTCAGCCTAAAGAGATAGTAAAGCAAAAGCCCGCGAGATGCTCGCGGGCTTTATCATTTTTATACACAGATACTCTTGCTATTCTGTTAAAGTATATATCTATCAGGTTGCACGTATAGCAATTACTGGATCAAGGCGTGCGGCAAGTGCTGCCGGTACAATTCCGGAGACAAGTCCTATAACTGTAGAAACGGTCAAGCCAAGCACTATATTTTTCAAGGTGAGTGTAACCACCAGCGAGCCCATCGGAATAAAAGTTATCAAATATACCAGGAACAATCCCGCGAGCCCTCCGATAAGACTGAGGAAGATCGCTTCAAACAGGAACTGAAAAAGTATAAAGTAGTTCTTCGCTCCGAGCGACTTCTGCAAACCGATCACACTCGTTCGCTCTTTTACCGAAACAAACATAATGTTGGCTATACCAAACCCACCTACCAGTATTGAAAATCCTCCGATAATCCAGCCGGCAATACCAACTACATCAAACAAATTACCAATGATGTTTGCCAAAGCTTCCGGCCGGTTAATAGCAAAGTTATCTTTATCACCCGGACGCAATCCTCTGCGAGTACGCATTACACCACGCACTTCGTTTTCGAGTTCAACCAATCCTATATCTGATTCCAAGCCGCGTATACCTATACTTGATTCCATCTCGTCCCAACGACCGGAGCCAGTCTGGTATAATTTCCGGAAAGTAGCATAGGGTATAATGGTAACATAATCGTTACTCGGTGTACCCATAAAACTCTGTCCTTCCTTCTTTACTGTACCGATCACGGTAAACTTCCGGTTCTTTATTTTAACAACTTTACCAATCGGGTCATCATTCGGGAAAAGAGTTTTGGCTACTTCAAAGCCTATGATTACCACATCTCTGCCACCGGCAATTTCATCAGTCGTGAGATAACGGCCGCGCTCAATGTTCACGGTAAATATATTGTCGTAGCCTTCGCTGCCACCCACCAGGCGCACATCGCTGATGCTGTTGTTATCACGTTTCACCGTCATGCGGCCGCGGTCGGCATAGATTGCAATCGAGCTACCGTACTTCAGGTTCTCCTGTAAAAATTTATACTCGTTATAGGATGAGTTTGGTCTTCTCCAGAAATCCCACCAGCGATATTCCCCATCGTTATCGGCCAGCCAGGGCCATTTGTCAACATAAATAACATTGGTCCCTATAAAATT
>DJFR01000236.1:15846-44324 GCA_002432545.1 Flammeovirgaceae bacterium UBA5867
ATATTGGACTTTAATGCCCTCCAGGCAAACCGGAAACTTTCGAAAATCTGGCGTAAAGTATACATACTGGTTAATAACGCAGTGTTAGATTGATTGGGTTTGTCGGTTTATTACCGAACAAATTACTTTTTTAAGACTAAAAAACTTGCTTTTTTGTTACAAGTCTGAAAAAAACGGCACCTTTTGTCGCAAAAGCCAATTGTTGCCTTATTTTTGCAACCCAAAATAAAATTTACCCTTTATTGGGCATACTTTGCATTAACGAATATGAAGTTATCCGAATTTAAATTCGAACTCCCCAACAACTCTATTGCCCTGGACCCAGCCGAGAACCGTGATGAAGCACGTTTGATGGTTGTACATAAGGACTCTGGTAAAATAGAGCATAAAATATTCAAAGACATCGTGGAGTATTTTGACGATGGCGATGTAATGGTTGGTAATGATACCATGGTGTTTCCGGCTCGTCTCTACGGACGAAAGGAAAAGACCGGTGCAAAGATCGAAGTATTCCTGTTACGCGAACTGAATGCAGATATGCATTTATGGGATGTACTGGTTGATCCGGCCCGTAAGATCCGCGTGGGTAACAAACTATATTTTGGTAATGGCGACCTGGTTGCTGAAGTTATAGACAACACAACTTCACGCGGGCGTACCATTCGTTTTCTTTTTGATGGCGACTCTGCCGCTTTCGATAAAGTAGTAGAAACATTGGGAGAAACTCCGCTTCCTAAATATATCAAGCGTAAAGTAAAGCCTGAAGATAAAGATCGCTTCCAGACGATCTTCGCGAAGAACAAAGGTGCTGTATCAGCTCCTACTGCCGGTCTTCACTTTACACGTCAGCTTTTGAAACGCCTTCAGCTGAAAGGTGTTGATATGACATACGTAACACTTCACATTGGTCTGGGTACATTCCGCCCGGTAGATGTTGAAGATCTCACCAAACACAAAATGGATTCTGAGAACTTCATTGTTGGCAATGAAGCTGTTGATATGGTAAACAAAGCTCTCGACAACAAAAAGAGAGTATGTGCTATCGGTACAACTACGATGCGCGCGCTGGAATCTGCAGTGTCAGCAACCAATCGCCTGAAAGCACGTGAAGGATGGACTGATAAATTTATCTTTCCTCCGTATGATTTCAAGATCTGCAATGCGATGGTAACAAACTTCCACATGCCAGAGTCAACATTATTAATGATGGCCTCTGCTTTTGGCGGATACGATCTCATTATGGAAGCCTACAAAGTTGCCAAAAAAGAAAAGTATAAATTCCTCACTTACGGTGACGCGATGTTGATCATCTAAGGTAAGATATACACTATATTTTCGAAGCCAGCTCGTATAGGGTTGGCTTTTTTATTGAAAGATTGAAAGATTTCAAAATTGAAAAATTAGATACAGACTACAGGGAAGATAAATCTTCCTATCTTCCAATCGGATAATTCTTCACTCCTTCCCTCCAATCTTATAATTTGCTAGTCTTTCAATCAGCAGATTAACTATATTGAAAGACAATAATCTTTCAATTTTCCAATTTTCTAATCTTTCAATTTCAAACCCCCATGAAAAGGAGAAACTTTCTGAAGAATGGTCTTACAACAGCCGTAGCATCAACCGCATTAGGTAGTGCTTTTGCCGGATCGAGTGATCGTGTATCGTTATCACCCGCTGAAAAAACATTCAAGTGTAACTATGCACCGCACGATGGAATGTTTGCCAACCATGCCGGTAAAGATTTTGTCGATCAGATAAAATTCATGCACGACCAGGGCTTTCGCAGTATAGAAGACAACGGTATGCTGAAGCGCTCCAAAGAAGAACAGGATAAGATTGGAGCTACGCTAGCGAAGCTCAATATGGTAATGGGTGTATTTGTTGTTGACGGAGGAGACAATTGGAAAGTATCCTTAACAACAGGCAAGCAGGAGTTCAAAGATAATTTTATAAAGACCTGCAAAGCATGTGTTGAATTGGCGAAGCGTGTCAATGGCAAATGGATGACTGTTGTTCCCGGATTTTTTGAACGCAACATTCCTATAGGTATACAAACCGCTAATGTTGTAGATGCCCTGCGAAGAGGTGCTGAAATTTTTGAACCGCATGGTCTCATCATGGTACTCGAACCATTGAGCGATACACCGGAGTTATTTATGCGTTACTCTGACCAGACGTATGAACTTTGCAAAGCGGTAAACAGTCCTGCATGTAAAATATTATATGATGTCTATCACATGCAGCGGAACGAAGGCAACATCATCAACAATATAGATCGCTGCTGGGACGAAATTGCATACTTTCAGATTGGTGACAACCCCGGAAGAAAAGAGCCTACTACCGGTGAGATCAACTATAAAAATATATTCAAACATGTTTACGATAAAGGCTACCGGGGCGTATGGGGCATGGAACACGGTATAGCGAAGTCAGGCAAAGAGGGTGAGCTCGCACTCATCAAAGCCTATCGTGAAGTAGATACTTTCTAAAGATATATTTTCCCTATAGATGCAGCATACTGCATCTATAGGCTACACGCTTATGGGGGCAAACTTTTCTTTTTGGCCCGTGTAACCCTGCCGCTTCATTTTAGTTAAATTCGAGTGATTAACACCCATACCATGAAGCGAATCTCTACTGTCGCGGGCATCTGTATTATTCTCTCCTGCTTCACTCCACTACATGCACAAATTCTGAAAGACCTCAAGAAAGCTGCCACCGATGTAGGTAAAAGTCTTAACACCAAAGAGAATCGCGATAAGCTATTCAACCTCGCGATGAAAGACATGGAGCGTGCCCGTGCCGAGTTCGACTCCTCTGATTTCGACTATGCAATTTTACTCAGTGATAATGCTGCATTGTTTGATGTTAAAGAAAAAGGTGAGGCGGCCGCTCGCGTTACGTCAGCCGTATCGCTCACATCATCATACTTAAAAAATGAAGAACTCTCGGATGCTGAACTCGCGCGCTTTCACAGGGAAGCCGGTGAGGTGTGGTATGCCAACGGTAAATTTACCCTTGCCGAGAAAAAATTTATAGCGGCTAAACTCGCTTACGAAAAAGCAGGCCTGAAAGAAGATATAGGCTACCTCAAGACTATATCGAACCAGGGACTGCTATATGCCACCATGGGCCGTTTTACACAAGCCGAAGAATTTACCACGGAAGCACTCACGATGCGCAGGACTAAATATGGAGACAACAACACCAGTGTAGCAGCATCGCTCAACAACTATGGCGTTCTAAAGTATAATCTCGCCCGCTATAACGAAGCCGAAAAAGATTTTGATACATCGCTCGGCATCATGAATGCAAACAATCTTCAGACTGCCATGCCGTACGCTATAGCATTGAACAACCAGGCAATGTTATTTCAAGCCGTTGGAAGATTTGAAGAAGCCGAGAAAACGTTAAAGGAAGCAATTGCTATAGCCGAGAAACTTCAAAGCAGTAAGTCTAAAAATCATCTTAAATTCTTATCCAACCTCGCGTTGCTATACCAGCAGATGGGTAAATACCCGGAAGCGGAAACTATATACCTGGGCATGGAGAAGAAGCTCGGCAAAAACAATCCTGATTATGCCGCCATGCTCAACAACCAGGCTGCGCTATATATGGTAATGGGCAAAGAAGACAAAGTCGAAGATCTTCTGAAACGCTCAGCCGCCATCTACAAATCAAATTTCAATGAAGAGAATCCGGCTTACGCCAAAGCCATCAGCGATCTCGGTAATTTCTATCGCTATAAAACTAAATATACCGATGCAGAGCCATTGCTACAGAAAGCACTATCCATTCGCGAAACAACCTTAGGCAAGAATCATCCACTCTATGTACAATCGCAGGAAGACCTCGCTATACTTTACTGGAAACGCAAAGTCTGGGAAAGTGCCTTCATGATGTATCGCGATGTAATGGACAAGTCGTTGTCCTTCATCAATACATACTTTCCACCCATGAGTGAAGCTGAGAAAACAAAATACTGGGATATACTCTCGCCACGCTTCCAGCGGTTCTATAATTTCGCCATAGAAGGAAGCCAGGATAATATACACATCATCGAAGCGCTTTACGATTACCAGATCGCCACCAAGGCATTACTGCTCAACTCTACCAACAAAGTAAAGCAAGCTATTCTTTCGAGTAAAGATGTACAACTCATCAAGGATTATCGCACGTGGCTCGATCAGAAAGAAACACTTGCAAGACTATATGCATACTCCAAACAGGAATTAACACAACAACATATCAACCTGGATTCACTGGAACGCGCTGCCAACACGATGGAACGAAAACTATCGGAACGCTCAGCAGACTTCTCTACCGGATATTCTGCAAAAAAAGTAAGTGTAGATCAGATCAAAGCATTGCTCACCGATACAGAAGCAGTGGTAGAAATTATACGCGTTACCAAATACGATCAGAAGTTCGAGAACGATGCACGTTACCTGGCGCTCGTACTTACCAAAGCAACTGAAGTTCCGAAGTTAGTTGTGCTTGACAATGGCACACAACTCGATACACGATATGCCAAATTTTATCGCAATGCAGTTCAACAACATATAGCCGATGAATATTCATACGATCAGTATTGGGCACGTATTGAACCTGAACTGAAAGGAAAGAAACTGATCTATATATCTCCTGATGGTGCCTACAACCAAATCAATCTCAACACACTAAAAAAACCAGATGCTGACTATATCATCAACCGGTATGACCTGGTGATACTCGGCAACTCAAAAGATCTCATTGCATTGAAGAGCAAGAAAGCAAAAGCACCAAAGAAAAATGCAACACTGCTGGGCTTCCCTGACTATGGAGTCGGAGATATAGCGGCACTGCCGGGAACCAAAACAGAGATCGATAATATAGCCAAAGTATTAAAAACGTCTGGCTACCAGGTAACACAGTATACGCAGAAGACAGCTACTGAAAAAAATCTGAAGACGATCAAGGCTCCAACGCTGGTACACATCGCCACTCATGGATATTTTTTGAAAGATATAGAAAGCAGTGGTGCCGCCTTTGGTATACATCTTGAAAATGCCAACGACAATCCTTTACTTCGCTCCGGTCTGTTATTGACAGGCGCATCAGGAACGGTAAGTGGTAAACGTATGCCTGATCTCGAGAGCAACGACAACGGTATACTTACAGCGTATGAAGCCATGAACTTAAATTTAGAAGGAACAGACCTGATTGTATTAAGCGCCTGCGAAACCGGGCTTGGCGATGTAAAAGCCGGGGAAGGAGTATATGGATTGCAACGTGCATTCCTGGTAGCGGGTGCTGATGCGCTGATCATGAGTCTCTGGAAAGTTGACGATGCTGCCACCCAACAACTGATGAGTAATTTTTATACCAGTTGGCTAAAACTCGGCAACAAACAAAAAGCATTCAAACAGGCTCAACTCCAACTCATGACCAAGTATAAAGATCCATACTACTGGGGCGCCTTCGTCATGATGGGTATGTAACATAAAGACTTGCTAACGCACACACATAAACACGTAAAAAGTAAACACGTAAAACATGGAATTGAAAAAATTAGGAAGCTCCTCAGTAAAAGTTACCCCGATGGCATTTGGCGCCTGGGCTGTAGGAGGATGGATGTGGGGAGGTGCAGAAGAGAGTGCTGCCTTGCGTGCGATACGCGCTTCGTACGATCTCGGCATGACTACTATTGATACTGCACCGGTATATGGCTTCGGGCGCAGTGAAGAACTGGTAGGCCGGGCGTTGCAAGGTATACCGCGCGATAAATACCAGATACTGACTAAATATGGCTTGAACTGGGAAACGGAACAAGGTGAATTCTATTTTGATACAACCGACAATCAAGGTAAACCGCTGAAAGTATACCGCTACTCCGGTGCAGCCAAAGTTATCAAAGAGTGTGAAGACAGTTTACGAAGATTAAAGACAGACTATATTGATCTGCTGCAAATACATTGGTCGGATGCTACAACACCTATAGGAGAAACGATGGGTGCAGTTGCCAAACTGATCGAGCAGGGTAAAGTACGCGCAGCCGGTGTTTGTAACTATAGCACGGAGCAGGTAGATGAAGCACTTAAAACCGTAAAGCTTGCTTCGAACCAGGTACCCTATAGCATGATAAATCGTGGCATTGAAAAAGATATAGTGCCACAAGCTTTACAAAAAGGACTGAGTATAGTTCCGTATAGTCCACTCCAACGCGGCTTACTCTCCGGCAAAATAAAACCCGGCTATAAATTCGGTGAAGGCGACACACGCGAAAACAACAAATTCTATACTGCCGAAAATATAAATCGCGCCAACGCCTTGCTGGCAAAAATTAAACCTATAGCAGACACTCACGGAGCAACGCTATCACAACTCGTTATCAATTGGACAACCCGCCAACCAGCCATGGACTGTGTACTCGTAGGCGCGCGCGATGAACAACAAGTAAAAGAAAACGTAAAAGCCCTGGAGTTTAGACTCTCCGATGAAGAAGTGAAGACTATCAATAAGGCAGCAAGTGAATTCGTGCTTGCAGAATAGACAAAAGGCTACTGGCTACAGGCTTCCGGCTACTGGAAAAAGCCGTGAGCTTTGAGTTGCGAGCTGCGAGGAAATACAGGAACACCTCCAGGCTTGCTATATATACTCCAACAGCATAAAAAAAGAAACTGCACTGTATTAGTATTAGCTCCTAATAAAAGGGAACTCCCAACAAACCTGCAGCTAGTAGCTGGCAGCCCAGAAGCTAAAGAGAGGAGTTACTTCCCTCAGCAACTCCTCTCTTACTCGCAGCCCGCAGCTAAAAACTCAAAGCTATTTCACCGGTACAATCTTCACCACCATTCCCGGGCTTTGCGTGGCGATATAGATGTATCCGTCCGGGCCCTGCTTTACCATGCGAACGCGACCTACTTTCTCTAGAAGTCTTTCGTGTTTTACATATTTACCGTTATCAACTTCTACGCGCGATATATGTGTTTGCGCCAGTGCACCCACCAGGAAGTTATTCTTCCAGTTCGGGTATATATCGCTGGTAACTTGCGCCATACCACAGGTAGCGATGGAAGGAACCCAATACCATACCGGTTGCTCCATACCATCTTTCTTGGTGATGTCGGTTATAGGCGTGCCGTCATAATTTATACCGTAGGTAATAATAGGCCAGCCGTAGTTTTTGCCGGCTTCAACTTTATTCAACTCATCGCCACCTTTCGGACCATGCTCTACGTCCCATAGTTCACCCGTTGTAGTGTTGTATACCAGGCCTTGCGGATTACGATGTCCGTAGCTCCATATCTCTGGTTTAGCACCGGCTGTGTTTACAAATGGATTATCGGTCGGTACTGTTCCATCTTCATTGAGACGAAGAACTTTACCCAGGTGATTGCCGAGGTTCTGTGCATTCTCTTTGGTGCCACGTTCTCCGGAAGAGAAGAATATATGTCCCTTGCCATCAAACACAATACGAGAGCCAAAGTGTACTTCCGAATCAGTAAAAGGCTGTGCTGAAAACAACTCTTTGAATTCCGTAAACGCATTTCCGTTAAGTTTCATTCTGGCAATGGTAGTACCGCCACCACCTGCCCCCGGCTTGGCATAGCTCAGGTATATCCAGCCATTGGTTGCATAGTCGGGATGCAGCGCTATATCCAGCAAACCACCCTGACCATGATCGTAGACAGCCGGAACATTTTCAATTTTCTCATCAAGCAGTTTGCCATCCTTTATAATTCTGATCTCACCTTTTTTCTCTGTCACCAGGATTCTTCCGTCTGGAAGAAACGCCATACCCCATGGGTTGTCCAACTTATCTGTTAACGTATCAATTGTGAATTTTAATTTTTCAGATTCAATTACGCTACCGACTTTTGTTGTTGTCTCAGGTTGTTCTGTTCCGTGTTTTTCTGAACATGCCCCCACTGACAAAATCAGTAACGCATATACAAGTCCTCTTTTTAGGGTCATAGCTATGTGTTTGTATAGTATATATTTGGATTAAGGAGTGAAGATAACAGAAGTCGGTAAGGCACCAATGCTGCTTTACCGACTTTTTGACGAAAGGAAGAGTTTACCTGTCAATCGGACAATTGCTCCTGATTAATCTCTGCTACGATATCCACAATACTGCGATCGTTGATCATAACATCTTTCAACGCAGCTTCTCCATCTTTTACACTTACAACAGCATAGGTAACTTGTGTTGAATCAGCCTGCGATTTCCAGTATAATTTCTCTGCTTCAGCAGCTTTCGATTCTTCCAGGTAAAAACGCTCGAATGGATATTCGATCCACAATGTATAGGGTTCATACGTTGTAACGGTCCCTATACGGGCTTTGATGTAGTCGGCATTCTGCGGCTCTTCAACTGAAACTCCACTGATACGTGCAAAACCTGCGGAATCCGTCAGCGACACATATACATCCTGTTGTCGTTCCCACTTCTTATAGTCACTTACTTCGTAACGGTTTGCCTCGAATGATAGTATTATATACTTACCTCGAAACGGATCGGCCGGATCGATCGGAGCAGTTTTAAATTTATATACTGTTCCTTCTTTCAGAAGCGTCTCCTGATCGAAGATCATCTTACCCGGAACATACCACTGCACCAGGCACATCAGTATAAATAATGGAAGTATAATCTTTTTCATGATGTTATGCTTTCAGTTCCTGTTTACGTTTTTTCACCATCCATATATTGGCTGCGAAGAACCCTGCTCCTACCAGCACGAAGAGTAAACCTCGCGCCACGAAACTCATATCCAGATCGAAGAAGCGACAGATGATTAATGCAGTAAGAATCAGCAACCCATAGTTTAACAGGCTCAACCTATTCTGTCGTGCACCATCACGAATGGTAAACACCCCGAAAGCAAACAACAGTGCATTGTCCAATACCCTGGCCAGTAACGGCAGTTGATAGCTTACAAGCATCAATATCAATACAACAATAAATCCATAGCTCTTGACATTGAGCGCTGCAAATGACTGTCGCATGCCAAGTACGATAAGCAAAACGATGGCTATAGCAAAGGTGATCCAGTACGGGTATGCATGCAACAAATCAACATGATATATACTATCTTCGAATACTTCTTCCCAGAACCATTCGAAGCTCAGGAAAAGCAATAAGGAAATCACCCCTAAACTTCCTACTACCAGGAGTCCATTCGAAATAAGCCTGCGTTCGCGGATCCTTTCAATTTGCCCGATGAGAATAAAAATGCAGAACACATTGATATATACTGCTACTGTTAACTCGTTCAGCATATTACCAAACATACCTAACACTGTTGTAACCGATAACGCGATGAACCAGGAATGAAACGCAAAGAAATTACTATGAATTTTCCCGACATATAGCCTGTAATAGTGAGGGAGCATCAGCGCCAGCAACACCCAATACCACCAGGCCGTTGTATACGGGTAATGAAAATAACTCAGCTCACAGGCATACCAGGTTATACCCAGTATATATAGCAGCGATGCCAGTGACGAGCGCAGCGTATAGATTACCGGCAAAGCGAGCACCATCCACAGAAATAAAAATCCATGCAGTGTGCCTTCAATATTATATACCTGGCTTACAATGGAAATACTGGCTGCGATCGCCAGGAAAAGAAATGTAGCGGCTCCTTCCCGCCACGCGGTGTTGTCAAACTTTTTGATCAACACAAACGCAGCAACAACCTGCCCGATCAAAAGCGGCAACAAGGCTATACCGAGCTTCGGTACTTTTCCAAGTGTATCCCAATTATGCGCAATAATGAGGATGATGCCCAGCCCTACGAGCAGGGCCCCGAGAATTCCGAAGACTATAACCAAACGGTTTGGTACATGTTCTTCCTTCTGCTGATAGAAGGCCCTGATGTGTTGGGCAGTCTCTTCCGTTATAACGTTGGCCGCTATAAGTTCCGGCAGATCTTTCAGGATAGGTTTACTCATAGTAGTAAGAAGGGTATGAAGACGAGGTATAGCTATACATCTCGCCTGGTGTTACTTTACACAACAATAATTACTTCTGAAACGAATATGCCGTTACACTGTTGCCAAAAAAGGTAGGTACGTAAAGAATTTTATTTTTGGCATCATATCCAACATCGGCCGTATTAAGCTTCTGATCTTTGGTATCGAGCAATTTTGAAGCTTTTCCGCTGGCATCCATAAAATATATTTCACCATGCCACGATGAAATAATAAACTCATTTTTACCTACGGATACAATACCATCGCCACCAGTAGCAGCCGTGCCTACCTTGGTGAGTTGTTTGTTCCAGTCGAGCTTATAAAAATCGCCTGACTGAAAATCAACAAAGTAAAGAGCATCTTTCTGCACAAGTACACCATTGGTACTTTTTATATCCGCATTCTCAAAGTAAATTTCTCCTTTACCATTGGCGAAGCGGTATATTTTTCCGCTGCGCGAATCAGAAGCATATACATTTCCTTTTTCATCGATGGAAATATCATTCAGAAAACGAGCACCGTCTATCTCCGTGAAAGTCGGCTTGCCGGAAGGTATATCTATGGTAACAATACGGCTCAGGTCTGCTACATATAAATTATTCTTATATACGCCCATACCTTTGGGCGCATTCAGTCCGGTTACCCATTGCAACGTTGTTACCTTTCCATCGGGAGTCATCTTTGAAATAAATCCCTTACCGTCTTTCTCATCTGATTTACCTTCGATATTGGCAACATATAACACATTACTCTTTGCATCCAGGTACGTTGATTCCGGCACCCGAAACACGGTGTCTGTTTTCCATTTTAACGACAGGGTTTGTGCCTGTATACCAGCGGCAGCGACACTTACTAATACTGTAAATACAACTTTCAGGTTGATACAATTTTTCATAGGGGGCGTTTATTTTTAACGTAAGGCTATTATAACTGTGATCAAGTTCGCTAAAATATAGGATACTACTACTATCCGCGAACCAATTCTGTTAACACGCAACGCGCCTTCGGTACTTCCGCTATCATGAAACTTCAACGCAATGGCAGAAACAACCAACGTCATAAAAATGGCAAAGAAAGTAAAGGCGTGCAACGTATCTACCAAAGTAAACATGGAAGACTCCGGCAATACAGAATCAATGATATACTTGTTACCTACCGCTGCAAACAAACCACCCACTGGCAATCCGAAGCGCGGCTCCAGTTCCGAAGGGTGTGGCGTAAAGCTTACAATGGCAATGAGAAATGCTATATACATACCAATAAAGATCTTCATAAATAATCCCCATGCATTGCGTTCTATATCCATTTCGATATTGAACGTAGAGAACACCTGCATCGGCACCGATGAATCTCCAAAACCCGTTTCATAATCGTTGCTTTTACTCGCCACCTGAAAGTTTCGGATCGTCCAGCCATCAATCGCTTCCTTATCATCAAAACGACTTCCGGCTATATCCGGCATAAAAACAAGACTGCGGTTATCGAACAACGCATTCTCGATCTGTACTTTCAGATGTTGGCGGTCGAACGGAAAATCCTGTACATCCCACTTCTCCTTCATGGTACATTTCATTTTCATGATTGCCCACGATTTACCATCCACGCTATCAATAATTATATCCGGTGGTTCTATCTCTTTTGCATTGGGAATATCGAGTTGTTTTGAAAAATCGAAGTCAGCATTATCATACACAAACCATAACCAGAAACGTATGGTATATTCTTTATCATGAAAGTTGATGTCGTGTACGCTGATAACATAGGCACCAACTTTTACAGTATCGGGTACACGTTCAGTTTGAGCATACGCAGTGGCCAGCACGAGGGTCAGGCACAGTGTTAAAAAATACTTCGGCATGTAGAGCAGATCAGGGACCTAAAAGTAAATGTTTTACCCGTTTTAAAGAAGTTATGAAAGGCTCGGAACTTTGAAATTGCCGTGTTAATTTGTGCGCAAATTTAAACTGCTATGTATACCGGATTATTACATACCCATTCTTCTATTCGCTATCTCGTGTTGCTATTGCTGATCGTGGTGATCATCAAATCATTGATCGGCTTACTCAACAAAAAGCCTTTCGAAAAAGCAGACAACATGCTCAGTCTTTTCCTGCTCATTTTTACACACATTCAATTCCTGGCAGGTTTAGCACTATACTTCGTAAGTCCGTATGTACAATTTGGCGGGCAAACGATGAGCGATAAAATAACACGCTATTGGACAGTGGAACATATCACGGGTATGCTTATCGCAGTTGTGCTGATCACCATTGCACGTTCAACATCAAAACGCATGAGTGATCCTGTTGCCAAGCATAAACGTCTGTTCATCTTCAACACGATCGCACTGATAATCATTATCGCTGTGGCACTGCAGGGTGGTCTCAAAATCATCGGCAGCGTACGAATGTAAATTCAATGTAAGTAATTACATATAAAGCTATAAAATAACGGTATGGCTATCGACAAACCGGGCAATTGCCCGGTTTTTTTGTGTGTTACGATTGCTCTTATTGTCTTAACTTTACTCTGAATAACGTTAATAATTTACCTGCATGAAAACCCCACTTTTACTATTTTTTACGCTGCTCACTTTTTGCGTACTCGGTCAGCCGGCTCAACAACCGATGGAACGCTATGAGCTTGTTAAAATGGACAAGAATGTAAACACGTTTCACCACGAAGCTGCTCCCGTAATTTCTCCGGATGGCAACACGCTTTACTTCTTTGTTCAGGATCACCCGGAGAATACACAAGGTAAAGATGATACTCAAGATATCTGGGCATCGAAGAAAGATGCCAATGGTGTTTGGGGTAAAGCTGAGCACCTGCGCAATCCATTCAACATTCACCGTTCCAACCAGGTGTTCACGGTATTTCCGGATGGAAGTCTTTTTATTAAAGGCGGAAGAACAAAAGGTGAAAAAGGATTTTCAATTGTCACCGGTACATCACTGCGTGAGCTTGATGTAAAAGATTTCAAGTCGATGAACCAGGGTCGCTTCTATGGTGCCAGTATGTCGGCAGATATGAAGCACATGCTCATCTACTTCAGCGAAAAAGAAAATAGTCCGAACAGCGATCTCTATGCGAGTCATGTTCAGGCAAATGGTTCATGGTCAAAACCTGAGAAACTAAAACTCAGCACAACGCTTGATGATGTTGGACCTTTTATAGGCCCCGATCAAAAAACATTATACTTCGCCAGCGCGAGACAATCCCCCGGCCGACAAGGTGGTGTAGATATATATAGAACTACACGCCTGGACGACACCTGGATGAACTGGTCAGAGCCTATCAACATGGGCAAACCTATAAACACGAGCGCCCTTGATTATTACTTTACTATTGACAATGCAGGCAATGTATTTACAAGTCGCGCTAACAAAGCCATGGATGGCGCACAACTCGACCTATACCAGCTGGTGCCTAAAACTTTTAAAGTACAATTAACCGGTATAGTATTAAATGAAAAAACACAGGAGCCCCTGCAGGCAAATGTCGAGATAAAAGTAACCGATCGTGAGCCGGTTGCATTACGTTCTAACACACAAGGTAAATTTGACAGCAAGGTACCAGAGATGCAGGCCTTTACGATTGCTGCACGTAACGAAGGTTTTATACCCAAAGAGCAGTCGTTCAAGTTACCCGTGCTCAAGAAAGACACAACAGTATATATTGAGATATTACTAAAACCGGTTGCTAAAAAATTACTGGTAAGTGGTAATGTATACGACAAGAAAACCGATAAGCTCGTTGCTGCGAAACTGGATATATCGTTGCGTAACGATCGCAAAACAAACTTCAAAGTAGATGCAGCCCGCGGCAGTTATGAAAAAGAAGTACCAAAGCTGGGCTGGTATATGATAACAGCTTCTGCTGAAGGTTATCTTAACGCAACCGACAGTGTGCAACTGGAAAGTGAAGAACTCTCTCCGGCTATCCGCGATATATATTTGTTACCAATCGAAATTGGTGTAACGGTACGATTGAAGAATATATACTTTGATTTCGACAAGACTACTTTAAAGAAAGAATCGTTTACAGAACTTAACAAAGTAGTAGAGTTCCTGAAACAGAACAGCACCGTAGAGATTGAAATTGCCGGTCACACCGATAACAAGGGTTCAGATGACTATAACGCCAATCTTTCGCAAGGTCGTTCGCAGGCGGTGGTAGACTATATCATTAGCCAGGGGATTGAAAGTTCCCGTCTCACGGCTCACGGCTATGGCGAAAGCAAACCGATTGACACAAATGACACCGATGCAGGTCGCGCCAACAACAGACGTGTTGAGTTTACAGTAGTAAAGAAGTAACTTAAAATATAGTATATAAATACAGGAAAAGCCGATCTGCTGATCGGCTTTTTTTTGGTTTTACCAACTATATATTCAGATCAACCCGGCTTCCTGCAACGCCTGCTGTTCATCACCGGTTATATAGGCGAATATTTTAAGTTCGTCATCGCGGTGTTGCAACAGGTAAATCACTTCAAAACTGATCGCGATATCTTTTCCGTCATTTCGTCTGTAGCGCGAGTCCCACTCAATAGTAGCCATTACGTGATGTTCGTTCAATTCGGTAATATCAATATCGCGTATCTTCATGAGTTGTGTACCGATGCTTCGGTAGAAATCATTGCCGCGCGGAATCATCTTGCGAAATGTATCATCGTTATTACCGGCCACAACACCTGCCGGACTTGCTTCTATAAAATGTTCTGCGAAAGCGTTAACGGTTCCTTCGATATCATCTACGGCACCTTCAACTTTATTATCGCCTTGTAATGCCCGCATGAAGCGAGCCTCGTATGCCTGAAAAAATTGTTTCACCTTTTGTTTTACATCATTCATACTATACCTCCTGCTATATAGCCTCATTTGCGTCTATTTTTATACCACATCACCACTCGATACTATTTCATACAGGATGCAGGGCCGAAACAGCGTGCTATACATACGGATTTTTTCATCAGGAGGAAGTGCGGATGAGTAGCTAAATACACATTTATATACTTCTACACTTCTCCTTTAAAGTCCAAAAGCTTTGAAATTAATGTTGGTAGGGTTTTTAAAGCGTGAGAACATTATGGAGACCAAGAAAATTTTGCTGATTGATGATGAACGAGACTTCGGTGTCCTGATGAAAAGTTATTTCACTCGAAAAAACTGTGAGGTATACCATGCACTTACGTTAGCCGAGGGAATGAAAATTCTGGAAGAAGTTGACCCGGATTATATATTTCTTGACAACAATCTTCCCGATGGATTGGGATGGGGAAAAACAGAATATATTCTGGTGAACTATCCCAAAGCACAACTTAATCTCATCAGTGCATATCAAGTACCAAAGACTGCGGCTTCGACATTTCGCATATTAGAAAAGCCGCTGGTAATGGAAGAACTTAATAAAATCTTCGACAGTCCGCTTCGCTGATTTTTGTTTTTCCAGTTGTGTGTAATTCTTGTGACATCTATACCGATGTGTGAGTAACACTATGCGCATACATCTTCAAAGACAAAGGGCACGATTTTGTCGCCCCGTTTAATCATAATCCATTTATTAACTTCTAAATATTTTAACTATGGCTAACTACAATCGCGCGCAAAGAGGATCGCGTACCTACTGGCCCTCCAAAGAAAGTAGTTCACGTGGTTCCAATTATGGAGATCGCTATCATACAGACCGCCATTCTGAAAATTCAGACTGGAACGAAAAACGCTATGGAAATGAATCGTATTATCCTGAAAGTTCACGCTATGAACGCATGAACGAAAATCAATACGACTCAAACCGCGACAGTGACTATCGCAGTTATGACGATTATCGCAACCAGGGAAATTCGAAAAACAAAAACTCACGTATACCCTATGACCGTGATTTTAATTCCAGCTACTACGGCAATCGCAGTACATACCGTGGTGGAAGTTATGAGGGCGGTTATGGTAATAGTGGCTATGATAATGATCGCAGTCGTGAGTATCGCGGTGGCTGGAATGATGATCTTAGTTATGGCGATGACACCTATCGCAGCAGGCGCAGTCGTGAAGACGGTGGCTACGGAGGAATGAATTATGGTTCGGGCAACTATGGATCATATTCCACTAACTATAATCGCTATCGTTCGGAATCTGATAATGATGATGACCGAAACTGGTGGGACAAGAGTCGCGATGAAGTATCATCGTGGTTTGGAGATGAAGATGCTGAACGCAGACGTGACCAGGACAAAATGAGAAGCGGCCAGCATCGTGGTAAAGGACCTAAAGGCTATAAACGTTCTGACGAACGTATTAAAGAAGATATCAGCGATCGTCTTGGTGATGATCCGTATATAGATGCTACGGAGATTGAGATCGTTGTTGCCAATGGCGATGTTACTTTAATCGGTTCAGTAAATGATCGCACTGATAAACGCAGAGCAGAAGATTTAGCGGAACGGGTTTCCGGTGTTCAGAATGTTGAGAACCGAATCCGTGTACGATCTTCAGAAGGTATTTTTGGTAAGGATTCAGGTAAAGGAAATTCCGGTTTATCATCTCAGACAGGAAGCTCCACAACGACAGCTACTACTTCCCGGAAAACGAGTGCCGCAGAAGTATAGTATATATTTTCTTAATCATTAAACCAAAAAGCTTCCCGTATTAGCGGGAAGCTTTTTTAATATATACGCTTCGTTATAAAATAAGATCATA
Source organism: Flammeovirgaceae bacterium UBA5867 (assembly GCA_002432545.1). Lineage (GTDB taxonomy): Bacteria > Bacteroidota > Bacteroidia > Cytophagales > Cyclobacteriaceae > Ohtaekwangia. The sequence continues at coordinate 32,505 of DJFR01000236.1, forward strand.
CAATCAGTGAGGCGAATTCCCTGATCACTTCTTCTGTAAAGTAACGCTGAACTTCCCACGGGGTACCCAATGATGTATGAATGCGTTTTACTTCCAGGTTTTTACCGCGAAATGAAAATGAAAAGAAGGCAAATGGTTCTTCTACCGAGAATTCGGGCGTGGGCGTTGCATAGCCTGTTATACCTATACCCCAGTCGCTTCTGAAGAGAGTGCATACATTGTCGGCCATTTCCATGGCTACTTTTTCTGACACGCAATTACAACGTTGTGCATCAATCGGCTCTACCTGCAGGTGTTTATACTTTTGCGCTAAATTATAGGCTGTTATACCGCCCTGAAAAAACTGTAATGCAAATTCGGCTTGCGACAAAGCCGCCTGTATATGACCAGAGGTAACACTTTCAGCTACGGCTACAGTCTGGTTGCTTTTCAACATATAGTCTTTGATGACGGTAATTTCTTTCAGATCGTACATGCCATTTATTTATTGAGCTATAAAATCCTTTAACGCCTGCTGAAATCTGTCAGCACTTTCCAAGTGTGGTATATGGCCAACATTTTCAAACTCGATCAGGTGCGCACCGGTAATTGACTCGGCTATTTTTTTGCCCAGCGCAGGATATTGCCCCACTGTTTTTCGTTCCTCCTCCGACAACGCATCTTTCCCCAATGAAGTCCTGTCTGCCTGACCAATGATGAGCAGCGTTGGTCTCTTTATATCCTGAAATTCATATACAACAGGTTGTGTATAGATCATGTGACTGGTAAGTGCATTTACCCATGCCAGCCGGTTATACTCTGCACTTAGCGTCCATCGGTATTGAACTTGTACGTATGGCTCGTATTCAAGTTTCCACACTACATAATAAGCTTCCTGGTATTTGCGTATACTGGCTTCTGTTTTTTTAAGTTCTTTGGCGTACTCTTTTTCAATAGAGCTATAGGGAACTTTTATTTTATAGTCTTCCAGTCCAATCGGGTTCTCCAGTATCAAATGACTTACCGTGCCCGGATACATAAGCGTAAAGCGAGTTGCCAGCATTCCCCCCATCGAGTGTCCTACCACCGCTACGGTTGAAATAGAAAGTGAGTCCAGCAGATTTTTAGTTTGCTCTGCTAAAACCTGGAATGAATATACTATAGATGCTTTGGTAGATTTACCAAAACCAATCTGGTCGGGCACTACAACACGATATCCCTGTCCTGCCAAAAACCGAATGGTTCTTTCCCAATAGGCCCCAAAAAAGTTTTTACCATGCAGCAGTAAAACTGTTTTACCATTTGCATTGGCTACCGGCTTCACATCCATATAGGCCATCGAAACATCTTGTCCCTGAATGTGAAGTTTTAAGTACTGAACCGGAAAAGGATACTTGAAATTTTCAAGTGCCAGGCCGAGGGGTTCTTTTGATTCCGGCTGACACCATGCGGTATGTGCGAAAAGAATAATAAATAAAGCAGTAGTGAATTTTACCATATACACTGCAGATCGTTGTAAAATATAGTCAAAAAAAATCTGTCCCGCTAAGCATGCGGGACAGATCTGTTAAAATGATAGTTACTCTTTTACAGCAACAAATGAATGGCCGGAGCCGGGCCGCGCAAATCGCACAGCCTCGTTCAACGCATTTACAATCTGTGCTATATATTCCTTACGGTAACTAACGACTGCATTTTTCTCGCCTTCTGCTGTAGCAATGCGTACTGCGTATCGCTCGCGGATTAATGCTGTTATGAGCAAACCAATCAGGAGCAACGCCCCACCGATCCACATCACCAGTACATTGGCATCGATATACTCTCCGTTGGAGCGCATGTCACCAAATGCATTTACAGGGAACAGGTTCATAAATCCGCAGAATGCCAGAATTATACCTGCGAGCATTAACAAAATACCTGGCAATCGCTGAGGCCGCACGATCAGCAGCCCATGCTTGATAATTCCTCTTAGACTATACGATGTATTTTTCACCTGGAAGGTAGAATCCGTTACGGTTACATCGTGTCCATCAGTATACAAAATCTTATCCGGTATCATAACTTTCTATTTTTTGTTACGTCATTTTTTTACAATAGCTCATAAAAATATTTATGCCCTTTACTCTTCAACTATAATATGACAGCTACTCCGGGGATGGATGAGAAAAATATTCCTCACGGATTGGATTATACTGCACAGGATAATTTAGCGGAGCCTGTCGCGAAACGGACGCAGNNACCGCCATCTCATTCTACTACTTGTGGGATTTATTCACATTGTTTAAACGTGTATATACTTTGCTGTGGCACGGCATACTCAAAAGCCAAAGTATATTCTGCTATTCTTCCGGGCAGGTGATGGCATGTTTTTTTGAACCGTTTGTGCAAGCTGGCAAATGCCGGCTGTTATCACATGGACTTAAAAAAATGCAATTATGAAAGCGAATGAAAATGAAAGGGTCATCAGTATTCTGAATGATCTGATCCGCACGAATCTTGATCGGATAAAGGGATATCAAAAGGCAGCAGATGAGATCAAGGACACGACAGACTTTGAAGTTAAATCACTTTTTGCAAAAATGGCTGAAGACAGCCGATCGTATAAGAGCAGTTTAACAGATGCCGTTGTGCGTCTGGGTGGTGAGCCTGCGAAAGATACAACTGCAGCCGGGGATGTATATCGCACCTGGATGGATGTAAAGAGTACATTTTCGACAGACGATGTACTGGCAGCCTTACAGCTTTGCGAATTCGGAGAAGATCGCGCGCTTGAATCTTACAAAGATGCGTTAAGCGAAAACTTTGAATGGCCAGTTGGCGTAAGAACACTTGTAGAGACACAACGGAAGTCTATCAAGCAGTCGCACGACAAGATCAAGAATTACCGCGATCAGTACGCACACACGCATTGATCTATACTATATATAGTTTCATTTAATCTATAAGAAATGAAAGTTGTTCGAAGAATGATACCATTTGTATTTGCCGGATTGGTTGCTGTTTCATGCGGCAAGAAAGAATCTACCGATACAAATGAAATTGCCGAAGAAGCCAACGAAGAAAAATTTGACGATCAGAAAGAAGAGAATGATGCAGACTTCGTAGCAGAAACGGTTGCAGCCAACTATGCTGAAATAAGTTTGGCAAAACTTGCTGCACAGAAATCAGATAATACACAGATCAAAGAAGTAGCCCAGTTGCTGGAAAAAGAGCACGGTAAGATGCTGGAGGAACTGCAAACCTTTGCCAGTCTCAAAGCAATTACTGTCCCTAGTGAAGAAGAAGATGACGTGAAGAAAAAGATTGAAGACCTCACAAAAGAAGATGATGTAAAGGAATTCAATCGGGAATGGTGCAAGGCGATGGTTGATCAACATGAAGAGAACATCCGTGAGTTTGAGTCGCGGCTGGAGAAAACAAAAGACGCTGATCTAAAAATATTAATCGATCAGAAATTACCAGACTTACGAGCACACCTGGATAAAGTAAAAGCGTGTGAACAAAGTATATAATTACCACTTTAAATTTTAAACGATCATGAATTCAACATCAAAAGTAGTTATCGGCATCCTGGGCGCAGCAGCCGCAGGCGTTATTGTCGGAATGCTCATTGCACCTGAAAAGGGAGAAGACCTTCGCAAGAATATCAAAAAAACCACTGACGATTGGCTGGACGAAATTTCGCAGTGGATGGGCAAAGGGAAGAGTTACCTCGCGGAAATAAAAGATCGCGTAACAGAAGAAGCTGAAGACGCTGCCGCAGAAGCTTCCCAAGGTATAAATGGACTCAAAGAAAATGTAGGCAGAAGAAAAGTATAAGTGTTATTAATCATAATGATTCTTCTTCATCAGTCTTTTTCATTTTTCACTGATACTGGAATTTGAATAAAAAGCAGAAGAAGATCAAGAAGGGCTCTTACGAGCCCTTTCTTTATTTATACCTATATATGCTAAATATTTCAACGCATGGGGTATACGCAAACTATACAACCGGTTACCCACTCTGTGCAAATCGTTTCACGCGAATCCACTATAGATTGCTCACAGCAGCTTTGAATGGGCTGGCACCATGTTTTAATAACTATAGACAACAGATTTCTTTCGTCTTTAGGGGTGCTCCCTTTAACTGAGATGTGAATCTTGGATAAAAAGCTGAGAACAAACTCTATAGCCTGAATCCAGGTAATGCTGGCGAAGGTAAAGAAGAAAGAATCTTGGGAGGCTCCCTGGAGAGCCTCCTTCTTTTTTATAGCATCGCGAATAGAGTAATTATTCGTGTGTGGTCAACCCGGCCTTGTGTACTGCCAGGTAATCTTTGATCTGAAATACAACTTCGTCAACAGTCTTGGCAACCATAACGCGATACGTACCTATATTTTTAAAGAACCGGATGGTGATCTCATCCTGATTCAAGAGTATAACTTTCTTGTTAGACTTCACGGCCAACGCAACTTCTGATGCTGTACCTGCAGCCATACCCAACACCACAATGATGTTGCTTGACAATACGTTGATCAGGTTTCGCGCACTGCCCATGCCGGTAACAATTCGGATCTGTGCATTTTCGGAAGAGTTACGGTCAGTGCTGTCTGGCAATACACCAATGGTTAGCCCGCCGGCATCACGTGCGCCTTTCATGGCAGCATCCATCACCCCGAAGCTGCGACCGCCCGTCAAAACCACCCAGCCATTTTTAGCTATAGCACGGCCGAGTTCAAAAGCCATTTCGTTATCTTCCGGAGTGGCGTTTTCACCGGGGCCCATAATACCTACAATCGTTTTAACAGACATAGTTTGAATAAATTCTGGCTACTAAAGTAATGACGGGACAAACGATTTACAAGCGTAGCAATGACACGCAACCTAAAATTCATGCTGGCAATCCGCACATCGGTTCACTTTGCGGTCTGGAAAGAATATTCCAAAGAAGAGTATATTCAAACCCGGTAAAAACTGATCGCTGAGCTTGCGCGGAAAATCACGTTCTATACTTCGCGACTGACATTGCGGACACACGATGGTGGTCCCATCATCAATTACAAAGTTTGCTTCGCCAACAATTTGCCGCGCTTCCGATACATCGGTCTCAAACAAATGCAGGCGCACCTGGAAGAATGCATGCTGCTGCCCGGGGTATAGATTGGCAAGATTCTCTTCGGTAAGAAAACAGGGAATACCATAAGCGTCCAGCTTTGCTTTTACAATATTAGCTTCGATGGCATTATTGAATTGCTGAAAGACTACGATCCTGTTCTGCTCTTCCATGACAGGTGTTTAAACGCTATGAAGGTACAATAAATTCCCAGGACACAACAAATCCAGTCATTGATATAGCATATAGCTATATCTACACCAGTCACAGCATTTTTCACAATTGCTCCAACCCCTGAAAAATATCAGTAAACATGTTTATAATATCCTCGGAACAGGCTTCTGGTTGAGAGTTAATTTTATTGACCAGCAGGTATGAATTCGATCTTTGCTCATAGGTGTGTATGAAGGTATAGGGTCCGAGAAAGTACTCAACCATTCTTTTGTAGACTCTGTACCGCTGAGTATTATGCGATGTCGCCAACTCTTTTCCGTATTTATGCGCCCCTATAAAAGCGAATGAAGCAAGCTGATCGACTTTTAAAATTGATACTGCAATATCGAGAACGGTCTTTAAAACCTTGCCTGCATCAAAGTCATTCAGGACAAAGCTATATCGATCTTTTGCATTCGAATGACTTTTATTATGAAACTTAATCACATAGACTCTATATTCATAGAGATGAATGTTCACTATATAAGTCCGCTTTAGTCGAGTCTTAAATACATATATATACTTTTCTAAGAGAGGGGAGTCATCTTTGACAAAATGTTTTGTCGCAAGACGAAATTCGTATCCTGCTTCAAACATTAAAAAAGTATAAGAATATTAAGGAACCAGCAATTGGTAGGATTGATGCCTGGATTTTTCAACGTCTTTTTCCGAACGTACCACAAACTGCAACACAACATTATCTCCATTGATTTTGGCAGCCTTGTAAATAACCCGATTTCCAATCTCGTCAACACGAAGCAGATTGGAAGAAGTAACGAACAACGGCTTATGGTTTTTAAAGCTATTCATAACTGACTGACCATTATGTACCGGAAATATTAAATCAAGTCTCCGGCACCGAGGACTGAATCACAAAATTAATGGAAAACAGCAAAGATTTAAGCCTGGGCACCAAAAAATCCAGACGCCCTCGAAACAAGCCCAAATCTTCTTAATTCAGAAGTATACATCCCCCTAAAGCGGCTGCAGCGTAAGTGAACGCGCCAGACCGCTATATACTTTAAGACTTTGCCCGGATGGACGAACAATCACGGCATTGCTTTCCAGCGGAATAGTAGTGATCAGTTTACCCTGACCATCATATATAAAGGAAAGATCCTGGCTTCTGTCGGTGATGGTGATATATACTTTACCACTTCCGAAATCATAATATCGCAGTTCTGCCGGATTATTGCCTATAAAGTCACTTCCGAAAATTTCCTTTAGCTCCTGGTTCATTACCGTTAGTTGCCGTGGCTCTTGCCGGATAACGAGGTATGTCTTTCCTTTCTCTTCTTCCACCAGACTAAAGCGTGCTTCCGGTACTGTTTTTATTAACGACTCGCGACTCACAATTTTACCATCTACATTGAACTTGATGCGGAAGCCATCACGCGATACGATAACAAAATTGGTTGATGCTGATCCGTTACCACTTTCAATAGCATAGTTACCAACCGGGCGTGCATCTAAATTGAGCGGGAAGTTCTTCAGACTTTCGCCTCTTCGGTTCATCAGGTTTACCACGCCATCTTCGCGAATAGCAACAATATAGTCTTTACCGCGCAGGCGATGATGCTGTGCCGGAGCAAATAAACTACCCTCTACTGATTTCGGCTTCCAGCCATCCAGATTCTCTCCTGTTTTATCATACATCCAGAGTTTACCTGATTTACCCGATACCAGGAAGCGGTAATTTTTACTATGATCGTAGTCTACTACACTAATGAACTCGATATCTTTTTCAGCAATATTTACCGGGAATGGTTTTACATAATTACCGAGACGGTCAATCACGTGCAGTTTTCCGGGCGTAGCAAAGAAGAATTGCAGTTTACCGTTTTTCAGGTAATCGATCTGCTCTACAGTACCGGCTATATAATTATCGAGATCAACTTTCCACTGTACTTTGCCATCAGCAGAAACCAGGCTTATTGACTTGGTAGAGTCCTGCACCAGTACATCTTCCTGTTTGGTAAAGTGATTGCGGATCACAAAGAATTTATATATACCCTCGCTGAAACTGGTGATAAGTTTATCCCGCTTCTCTTCGCCTTTACCTTCCGCAAGAGTACCGCCAGTGCCCGCCTCTCCGGCTGCCCACGTAATGTTGGTATAGTAACTATTGTTGAGGTGGCTCATCTGTATAGCGCCCATCTCCAGTGACTGCAATAATCCCTCGTTCTCTTCAACAAATTGTTTCCACTTCGGGTATAGCGATGCCGACACCATGTTCCACGCCAGAGGTGTATTGATATAGATGCTCAGGTTTGCTTCCAGCAATGTTGTTTCCAGAAACTGATTTTGCGCTACTGATTTACCCCATGTTTCTTCCTTATCGATATCATCCAGAAAGTCTTTGAGGTCATCCACATCCTCGCCTATAATTACGGTGTTACCAAGTGTAGTATAATAGCTCGAAGAAAATCCGGACAGCAATGGCCAGAATAATTTTTCAGGGAATGCGCGCAGCGGTATCTCACGCAGATCATAATCGGAGAATCGTTCATAGAAAACGGTATCAACGCTTGTCTTCTGCGCAACGGTGTTGAATGCATTTACCCACTCTTCCGCCTTGGTAGTTTCCACCAGCATAACTTTGGAGAGATTGCCTTCTCGTCCTTCGAGGTAACATACTGTAACTTCTTTGCCCAGGGTTTTATACAAGCTTTGCACTTGCACACCGGTTAACGTTTCCAGTTGCGCGATGGAATCTTTGAGCGATGGTTTCTTTTTATCGGTATATGCTTTGAGAGATTCTCCCAACTTCGATCCATCGCTTATACCATAACTTGTTACCATAATGGATCGCGATGAGATGAAGTTCTTCATGTTAAACGGAACCGGAACCTGGTTATTGAAAACCGAAAGTATATATCCCTGGCTCGCGCTGTCCATGCTAAAACCATTAAACGTCAATGCTTTTGTATCAGCCTTTATATCGAGCAGTGACGAGTGACCTACCTGTTGTACAAAATCGGTAGGTACATCGGCAAACGATCCGATCCAGTTACCAAAATGCTTGATGTTAACATAGAGATTACCGGCATCATCTTTCACATGCGGCATTTGATATACCGATGAAATCTGGCTTTTAAAAGTCGAGCCATCTCCGGTATAGGTGCGTATTACATCTTCCAGCAGAAAGGGAGTAAAACTTCCTACCCATATATCATCTACCTCTGTCCAAGAAAACATTTGTCCTTTCGAACTAAGCTCGTGAATCTTTACTCCGTTGAACTCACGTTCATCGGTTTTGAGTTTACCCCACTGCTCCAGCAACAGGTTCTTGATCTTCGACTGATATAGCGGGACATAGAATACAAAATCAAAATCATCTTTACGCGTCTGGTGTGCCGACACGAGCAGGTTGCGCGGCTGTGATTCGATAAAATCGAAAAGCATCTTTAAAGAATCGGCAGACTTCTGATAGAACGCAGCCTTGCGAAAAACAGACCATAACGATGTCTGCTGCATTTGCTGCACACAGTTTTGGCAATCGTTGGCTTCGTAAACAAAAATGGTAGACTCAGGTACCAGTTGCCACGGAGATGTATTCTTGGAAACGAGTAATCGCTCGTAGATAAAATAGCCCCCGACTGTTACGAGCACTATTCCGATGGTAATTAACAGAGGAAGTCTCTTCACGCTTACAGCTTAATATATAAAATTAGGCTCAAGATAAGGGGCTCGTGCGTAATTGACAACCCTATAATTTTTTTTGGCCCTGATTAAACCTTTATAAACCGCCAATGTCTAAGCATCAGATTTAACAAACAAGGATATGAAACACACAATTATAGTATTGTTGCTGATGGCTTTTGCCGGTATAGCACAGGCACAGACGTCTACACCACGTATAGATCAACGTCAGCAACATCAGCGCGATCGCATCCGCCAGGGCGCTGCAAGTGGTGAACTTACCCGCAGAGAAACCCGGCATGCTGTACGCGACCAGCGCCATATAAGACACCTGGAACGCAAAGCCAAAGCTGACGGCACCGTAACCTGTCGCGAACGCACACGCATTCATCACGAACAAAACCGTGCGAGCCGATCATTACACAGAAACAAACGTGATGCACAGGCCAAACCACGTGCCTGGTAAACTATAGATATAGGGTTGGGTTAATATGTAAAGAAGCTGCCGGGTTGGGCAGCTTCTTTTTTATTTACGATCTGTCGAAAGTATACGTTATACCTTACTCAGTGCCTGCTCCAGGTCGGCCAGTAAATCTTCGGCATCTTCTACGCCAATGCTGAGACGGATGAGAGAATCAACGAGCCCGCTTTTTAAACGTTCCTCTTTCGGTATACTTGCGTGCGTCATGGAAGCCGGGTGATTAATGAGCGACTCCACGCCTCCCAGTGACTCTGCCAATGCAAAGAGCTCTACGCTTTCCATCAGTCTGGTTGCTTTATCCATGCTGTCATCTTTCAGGGTAAACGAAAGCATACCGCCAAAATCTTTCATCTGCTTTTTAGCAATGGCATGATTGGGATGATCTGCAAAACCAGGCCAGTATACTTTACCAATCTTAGGATGGCTCTTCAGATACTCAGCTATCTTTCTGCCGTTGATACAATGACGCTCCATACGAAGGTGCAGCGTTTTTATACCGCGCAGCACAAGGAAAGAATCCTGCGGTCCGGGTACGGCACCACATGAGTTCATGATAAAGTGAAGCTCCTGGTATAACTTTTCATCGTTCACGATCAAAGCGCCCATCACTACATCCGAGTGTCCGCCCAGATATTTAGTAACCGAGTGCATCACTATATCTGCACCAAGCTCCAATGGGTTTTGCAGATAGGGAGAAGCAAATGTATTATCAACCGCTACAATAACATTGTTCTTCTTCGCGATCGCGACACAAGCTTCAATGTCAACAATATTCATCAGTGGGTTGGTCGGTGTCTCAATCCACAGCAGTTTTGTTTTTGCATTGATAACGGAGTGGATATTGGCCGCGTTGGTAAGATCGATGAAGTGGAATTTTATACCATACTTCTCGAATACACGCTTGAACATACGATACGAACCACCATACAAATCGTTGCTGGTTATTACTTCATCGCCCGGGTTCAATAATTTTATAACAGCATCAGTGGCCCCCATACCCGATGAGAAACAGATAGCATGCTTTCCATTCTCCAATGCCGCCAGACTTTTCTGCAATGAGTTACGTGTGGGGTTGGCTCCGCGCGCGTAAGCATATCCTTTATGTTTGGCAGGCGACTCCTGCACATAGGTTGATGTTTGATAGATCGGGGTCATGATTGCCCCGGTAGATGGATCAGGCTCTACGCCTGCATGTACTGCTTTCGTTCCGAATTTCATGATCCGTTGTTTGTAGTTGAGGCGCTAATATACGAAACAGCTTCGAGCTGCGAGCTTTGAGCCACGAGGAGTAAAAAGAAGAAGAACATTCTTACTTCTTACTCCTTACTTCTTAATTCTTACTTCTCACTTCAACCGAGCAATCGTAACACTCCCCGTTTGCTTCCGATGATCGGGATATACAATGATATAAAAGTACGCCCCGTCAGGAAGCGGTCTTCCTCCGGATGTTCCATCCCACGGAGTGTTATATCCTATGGAGAAATATACCTTTTGACCTTGTCGGTTGTAGACAACAATTTCCGCTCCGTCCAGCAGATAGGCGTTTTCAATTTCCCAGGTTTCAGTGCTTGCGTCACCGCGGCTATCGGGCGAGAATAATTTCCGTGGTTTCACCGTAACGTTCTTTTCCGTTTGTTCCTCGAAATTGGCAGTAACAGATTTATTACTGTTCATGGTTATGCTTACCTCTGGTGATGAATCTACTACATCTCCGCTCCAGCCCGTAAAGATATAGCCCGTTGCCGGAGTAACGTCTATTGTTACCGTTGTTCCTGCGTCATAGCTGCCGGCTCCACTTACCGTCCCACCTGCAGCAGGCGAAGCTGTAGCCGAAAGTATATAGGTGGCGGGACCGTTCAACTGGAAATTCGCGACAACAGATTTACTTGCATTCATGGTGATTGCTATAGAAGGAGATGCACCGGAAGCATCACCACTCCACCCTGTAAAAGTATAGCCAGCGGCCGGTACAGCTTTCACGGTCACTACATCTCCTGAATTATAAGTTCCGGTACCGCTTACTGTTCCACCAGCAACAGGCGAAGCGACCGTGCTAAGAGTATATTTATCCGGAGGTTTAACTTGGAAATTAGCAGTAACGGATTTATTACCATCCATTGTTACGGTGACAGATGAAGATGTACCCGTAACATCACCACTCCAACCGGTAAAGATATAGCCTGATGCAGGTGTAGCTCTCACAGTCACCACCGTTCCCACATCATAGCTTCCTGAACCACTTACCGTTCCGCCTTCAACAGGCGAAGCGGCCGCAGTAAGCGTATACTTATCCGGAGGTTTAACCTGGAAATTAGCAGTAACGGATTTATTACCATTCATTGTCACCGTGACAGATGAAGATGTACCAGTAACATCGCCACTCCAACCAGTAAAGGTATATCCTGTGGCAGGA
>DJFR01000213.1:0-32128 GCA_002432545.1 Flammeovirgaceae bacterium UBA5867
GAACGTTTTCGTTTTGGTACTAATCCGTATCTGGCAATACGTTGCTCTTTTATAAATCGCAAAGCTTCATCCATGAGTCTGTTACAAATAAGATCCAACAGAGATTATCTTCTTTTTCTTCATGAGTTCAATGTGTTCCAATAATTCTTTGTGATATGACGCGGTCAAAAACAATAATTTGGGATTTGATTTATCTTTTTTGTTTGCGTCAGGTGTAAGTGCTTCAATTGCGGACCGCGAAGAAACTTAATCGCAGCTTTTACTTCTTCCATGATACAAATCTTTGTCTTCGTTTATTCTCAGTACATGATTGCGGTCCTGATATATAATGATTGATGTCATCAGTCATTAGAGAGAATATCAATCATCAACCACTCATGACAGGCATCATATTTAACCGCAAACCGGGAGTATATTTTGCATCAGATCAACGCCCGTAATCACCATGCAACCAGTAGTCAGCAACACATTATTGCAGGATCGACAAGAAGCAGGACATTTGTTGAGTAAGGCGCTTACTGCATTTAAAAATAGCAACGCTGTAGTGGTAGGTATTCCCCATGGAGGAGTATGTGTTGCTTCAGTCATCGCCACGCAACTGTCACTTCCGCTAGAAGCAATGCCTTGTCGTAAAATAAAGCATCCGGCCAAAAACAATCAATATATTGGTTCGGTAAGTGAAGACGAAGTATATATTCATGATTGTTCACGTACAATACCGCAGGACTATATCCATCATCAAATTGTACTGGCGCGAAATATCATTATTCATGAAACTGAAATGTTTAACGGAGGCCGCCAGCGTGCTGATGTTCGGTCGCGACCGGTGATCCTTGTAGATGACGTGCTGATCTTCAGCGATACGATGATGGCCTGCCTGCGAAGTCTGCGCAAGCAAAATCCTTTAAAAATAGTAGTTGCCGTTGCGGTAGCCAGCGCAGAAGCTGCCCACATGGTGAGCTTGCAGGCCGATGAGGTTCAATACCTGAGGCTGGAAGGTTCTCCGTCACCAGCACGGGAATATTTTGTAGATTTCACGCGAGTGGATGAACGAAAGGTGAGGAACCTTTTGGAAGCATCACGAAACGCTATAGGAATGTATCAGTAGTATGAGCTGCGGAAGCTGGTTGTCCGGAAAATTTATTTGTTTCTGATGCTTTATCTGTGCTATATATCGCATGCTCCCAAAATATATTCTGTTATGTATAGTATAACTAGGACGGATGGGCAACGATGACTTCCATAAAACGGGACTATATATCATAAAAGTATACGTAGAGATTGGATGTCAGGACTGTTCTGACAAATAATCATTATGATCAGCCGCTCCATTTTTCAAATCTTCCTGTTGACTTCGTGATTTTGACGCGGTAGACGACAGCCTTTAACTCTTTTTCAACTGCAGCAGCGTAATGTGTGAATCCCCTAGCAGGAGTCACAGTTTTACTTGTGTCCGACTGATGAAAATCAGACATTCTGATGATACACTTCAGCAAACAATGATTGGTTTGTTAATACATTAGCAATTAAAACAGATTCATGAAAGCGTTTGTATACTATACCATATTAAATGCCCAAACGACTGCCGCGATGATCGGCTGATAATCGTATAACGATTGTATTACTATGGAACGGAGGAATCTTTCAAAAATATTTTTTCAGCAGTATACATTTTTGACCTCGCTACTGGCAGTGGTGCTGATTTCCATTGTACTTTTTTCCGCTACGGTTCGTTTGCCAAGTCATTTACTTTGCCTGACAATGTTAACGTTGATGGTATTGCAGCAAACTAAACAGATGGTATATTAACGCTGTCTATCGCGAAAAAAGCGACTGGTCCGGTGAGCATTCGAAAAACTATTGATGTTAAATAGTTGTCTATAGGTTGGTTCGGCCCCAAAATGTCTTGGGGCTTTTTTACTACCTGCAGGTATGTTTTAAAAAAATAACATACCTGAGATAGTTAATTACACCCGCATCCGCCACCATTTTTTCCACCGTTAGCCCCAGAGGCACCTTCTCGGTATAGTTCAAAACTGGTTTCGAACTTTTGTGTTCTGCGCGCTGCGAGTTCCATCTCCGAATCGTTGAGGTGCATCTTCTGATATTCTTTTACCGGTGAACACTGCACAAGTGAAACCATCGTAAGTATGGATAATGCTGCTAATGTTTGTTTCCTGTTTTTCATAAAGCTATTGGAGCGATATATTTTTAGAACTATAAATTATATCATTATCATCGATGACGATGCATGCTATATCTCTTAGTTGATTGATCAGGTGTAACCCGGCTTTAATTCCCATAACCATAATGGGCGTAGCCATGGCATCTGCAAGTTCGGCACTGGTACAGAGTACGGTTACACTTTTTATACCCCGTACCGGATACCCGGTTTTAGGATCTATCGTATGGGAGTATTTAACGCCATCAATCAATACATATTTTTCGTAGTTGCCGGATGTTGCTATAGACGTGTCGGATAATTGTACAGATGCAATCGGTAAATTTTTTGTGTTGGGATCTGCAATCCCAACAGTCCATTTGCTGCCGTGAGGTTGATGTCCCCAAACGGTAAGGTCGCCTGCTGCATTTACAATTCCACTGGTAACTCCGGCTGCGCGCATTACGCGTTTAGCCTGGTCTGCAGCGTAACCTTTTCCAATACCACCGAAACCAATGCGCATTCCTTCTTCTGCGAGAAAGACTGTTTGACGTTGACGGTCGAGTATAATTTTTCGAAAATCAATAAGGCGCACCATGGCCTTTGCTGTTTGCAGATCAGGCAGTGCTTTCATACTGCGATCGAAATTCCACAGACTTTTATCAATTGATCCATAGGTAATATCAAAGGCGCCTTGTGTAATAGATGAAATGCGAATGGAGCGCTCGATCAGGTCGAAAACTTCTTTATCTACCTTTACCGGCATAATTCCGGCATGCGTGTTGATCTGGTTTGTCTGACTTGTGTCGTCAAAGGTTGTGAGTAATTTTTCAATGCGGGATACTTCGGCTATGCCTTCGCCAATACAATGCATAGCAAATGCTTCACTATCGGAAACCACCGAGAATTCAAAGTGATTACCCATTAGTTTTAAACCCTTGCTATATACTTGTATCACTTTATGGAAGGGGTATAGTACTATTCAGGTTCTCTATAAATTTTTCATAGCTGCCGAAAACGTAGCCGTCCCATCCTTTAATTATGTTTCCTTTGGAATCAACCAACACGGTAAATGGAAATTTACCCGAAGGATTATACTTCTCAGCAAGTGCTTCATTGTGCTTTACCTGTTCACCGGAAAGCTGGTTCTTTTTTGAGCGCGGAAAGTCCGCCCGCACTAAAACCAGTTTTTTCTCGGCAAGATTCACAAAGGATTCATTCTCGAATACTTCCTTTTTCATTTTTATACAGGGGGCACACCAGTCAGAGCCGGAAAAGCTGATCAAGATATATTTATGATCTTTTGCTGCCAGATCTTTAGCCGTGTCGAAATTATTGAGCCACTCAACGGCTGGCATAGTAATAAACAGTATATATACCAATAGTAGTTTCATGGAGTATATTATTTGAGTTTCAGTAAAATAGTTACAATATCAGCATTCAACCCGGTAGAGCGATGGTAGTGTCCGTATCGCAGTTCAACAGCGTTCAGCTTGGATATACCGGCTACACCGCCGGGTGGGGCATAGCGTACACCCATACCAAGCAAGTTGCTGGAAAGTGTAGATAAATCGTAATCGCTGGTATAGTATTCTTCATTCAGGTTATGCTGTTCGTACTTTGTAAAGTATTTTACACCTTGCTGTGTATAGTATCTGTAAAAGGGACTTACCGAAAAGAATGGAGTAATTTTTACAGGTGTTTCTATTTCGGCTGTATGCGCCTGTAATCCCCAGGTATCCGTATAGTAACGATAGTAACTACGGATAATAAACCGGTCACCCAGGAAATAGTTCAATCGCACACCGAGTGGCAGTTTGAAACGCGAATCCGGAAGATGTTCTACCCGATGTGATCCATCTGTAAAATATGTTCGGTGATATAGCGTAGCCAGTTGTCCTTTCTGATACGCAACATCGGCCAGGAATAGTACCTGCAATCGCTTTGTTATAACCTGGCTGAGGCTGAATGATGTACTATAGGTGTTGCGTGGTTTATTTCCTTTCAGGTTGCTGCCCGATCGAAGTTCTATAGGAAGTATAACTGTCCATGTGTCGAGATATACTTGTCCCTTCGCACTGAATTCGCGGTTCTTGTCTTTTGAGAGCTTTGCCCATCCGAGACTTAAGCCTTTGGAAAAATAATCGTACTCTGAAGAGATTGAACCATTTACACTAACTGTTGATCCGTTTTCTTCATTGGCGACAGTATAGGTAATGGAAGGGTATATACGCTGATCTCCTGACGATGCAGAAGATATAGTATTGGGATCAATTTTGTCTGATGAAGCGGAAGAGTATACATCTACGCCAAGTTCTGCCGTAAGTGTATGTTTTCGCATACGGTGATCGTGCCGCGACAGCTTCACATCAATGGTGGTTGCAAAGTCTGTCAGATGTTCGGACCCGATGCCACCGGTTACGGCCGAGTTGTTGCCATCCTGCTGGTAATAGCTGGAGACAAAATTCACTTCATCCAGTTTAAGCTTTTTTCGCTTGTAGGTGGTGGAGTCCTGAACATCCTGGGAAAAGCCCGCCAATGTTGACAGGTATATTCCAATAGCAGCCAGCGATATTTTTAGCATAAGATTTTAAAAAATGAAAACTCTGAATAAACTTTGAAGACATTCTGAATTTTAGCCTATTTGAGAAAATATTTTGCCGTTCGTATGCGGAAGGATCATGAGAGGAATTAAAGTACCTCAATCCCTCCACACAGATATCGAAGTAAATGGGTTGCAAATTGTAATGTGGTCATGCGGCTCCGGTTCCATGAACTGATCGCAATTCTCAACGAAAGGATTGTTAATCACAACGAGATATGAACGGGGTGCCTGCAGCAGTTCGCGTCTTCTCCATATACCAATGGAAGCTCTGTATTGCTCATGTGCATGTGTTTAATGCGAATGCGAACGAGCTGAATATTTTGACTGTCGGCCGATGCCGTCATATACACTCTGATCTATTTTCGCACGCATGAGAATTACAAGCGCTGCTGACAGGATAAGTGGTGCAGGAAACGCAGAGCCTATACCTAATGGAGCAATGGCAAGAAGAAAGACAATAGCTGCAAGCATGGCTGTTTGCATCAGCCGCCCCTTGTATAGGAGGAACGCCCCTATAATAACCTGACAGACTGCAATAATGGAGACGTAGATTTCTATGTGCATACTGAAAGGACCGAGTATTATCCTTCGGTAGAGATCGCTCGTAGTGAGCTCTCCGAATTGCAAGTACAGATCCGGATTTTCCCACGCAGTAAAGACATTGAAAGCAGCAGCACCTATAAATATACCGCTTAAAAAGACACGGCCTATATTGGGCCAGATCATCGCTATCACCGCTGTAGCTATGGCAATTACATTGCTGACGATATAGGGGGTGGAAGTATAATCAGTTTCCATGGTTAATAAAATTGTTAGATGGTTGCAGTATGCTGCTTGCCTCTTGATGACCAACGCTCAAGTTGGTGTTTGAGTGCAGACACCGACTGCAGGATTGCATCTTCGAATGTATCGCTGCGCTTTAATGTAAAAAGGTCATTCCCTGGTACAATCAATTTGATTTCACAAATTTTATTTTCTCTATTGTCCGATTTGTCGATTTTCAGGCATGCGTGCGCTTCGATAATGCGATCATTGATAGATTGGAGTTTGCTAATATGTTCCTCTGCAAATTTCAGTAATTGTGTGCTGGCTTCGAAATGTGGAGTCTGAATGGAATGTTTCATAAAGTATAAAATTTAATGTGCTGTTGTCTTATCAAAAGTATACTTACAATCAATCTGCAGTGATGACAGATGTCACAGATGTCTATGATTTTGGTCTTCTTTTGGTTCTCAATCTTTTGACTGTGACAATAATCAATAGTGAGAGTGATCGCCATCATAACTGATCTGGATATTACTATATACTTTCGGTCAGTATTCAATACCCCTTTCCCATGTTTCCCTTTATACGATTTTCTTCGTTTGTTTTTTTTGCTGGTATAGCGCTGCTGTCTGTTGGAGGCTTCGCACAAGAAATATCTACTGCAAAACGGACACCGCATTTCTCATTGGGTGTTTCAGCTGGTGAGTTGTCTGATAATTCCTGGATTGGTGTCGAAGTTACTTCGCCTATTATGCATCATCGCATAAGTTTTCGAATTGCGGGCAGTGTACACTGGTTGGAAGCTTACAAAGCTCAGTTTGACCATTGGGGTACATTTTCAGTCGTCAGTCCTACGCTTGTTATTTATAGTGATATGTACGAGCGAAGCCGTTGGTACATGGATATAGGGCCGGTATTTATTATTCCTCAACGCAGAGTTTCTCAAAAGAGAATTGTGAGCGGCGTGAGCACTGTGGTTGGACTAGAGCTTTTTCTGATACGAGGGAATTCTAATTTTTGTTATCATTTTGGAATAGGTCTTAACTATGCAAATGCATACGCAGACAGACTCGAAAGCAATCCACGCTATAGCAACGGCTTTATTTTTACCAATGGATTCCGATTTTATTTTTAATCACTATCGCGATAGATCATTGACACAGGTGTAGTTACTTACGAAGATCCATTTCACTGGAGTATATTTTTTCAGATAGCTTATGGGTGAGATTGTCCAGACGATCGGTTGCAACCTTGAGGTAATCAAGTGGCTTTCGTAACGTGTCTGGTACGTTGGTATACGTCTGTATGAGGTTGGTTAGCCCCATAATGCTACATACCGGCCCTCGCACATCGTGGGCAACGATATGCGCTATGTCTTCCAATACACGTATATAGCCGTCCTTCTGCAATTCAGCATTTTTTCGATCGGTAATTAATGTCCGAAGGGAAAGATAGTTGGTGATAACACGTTCTTCGTTAAAGATTGGAATAATTACCGTGTCAACCCAATATAGGGTCCCGTCTTTTGCTCGGTTTAGTATTTCACCACTCCAGCATTTTCCGGAAGATATAGTTTGCCAGAGATTTTTAAAAAAGTCCCGGGAATGATGCCCCGAGCGTATAATCCTGTGATTTTGCCCGATGAGTTCTTCTTCGCTATACTTTGAAACGCGCTGGAAGTTTTCATTTGCATACGTAATGGTACCGCGACTATCGGTTATGGAAGAAATGATATTTACATCGATCGCGTTGCGATATGCTTTCAATTGGTTTAGTAAATTCCACTCCGTTACAGTCCGTTTACTTTCTTCTATATATCCTTCTATGGCGATAAGTTCGTTATGAGCATCAAGTACCCCAACAAACCAGTCTTCGACTATCCGCGGTTTTCCCGACCTGTCAATTATCTGCAGCGTTAGCTTTTCAAGTTTACCTGCGTGTCGGGCAATCTTTACTTTATGTTCCATTACATGTTTGTCGGCCGGTGCCAAAAATTGTTGGTAATAGTTTGTTGGCTTGAACAGTAACTCATCTGGGGATACTCCGAGTAGCGGGGTAACCGCTTTACTTACATAACTTACCGTTACCGAAGGGAGAAGATTTATTCGATAGGTTACTCCCGGTAAAGCGTCAGCGAGATTTACCAAGGGGGCTTTATTTTGCTGTGGTCGCTCATTCATAGCACATCCTATAATATATACTTATCAACGGTGCAGAACGTTCGTGGGCTAATTATTGCGGGTGGGCAGCATAATACGAAATGTTGAATGCACTGCAGTGCTTTCAATACTCAATTTACCTTTCAGCTTTGCAATAAATTGAATGCATAATTTCAGCCCTAAACCCAAACCATTTTCACCACCGGTTCCTTTTTCGGAAATATAGTTGCCGAGCATGATGGCGTCAATTTTTTCGGGATTAATACCTATACCTGAATTCTGAACTTCAACTATGAGCCAGTCATTCTGTATATAGTCACGTATCGTAATGTCGCCTCCCGTTGGCGTAAATTTGATCGCGTTTGATATCAGATTTCTGATTATAATATTAAACATACCTTCATCGGTTAAAATGCTTTGCGTATGCAGCTGGATATTTACCTTGATTTGTTTGTTTGCAATACTGTCATTATAGATCCCCAGGATGCTGGCAATGCTGTGACCGACATCGGTGTTAACATAGGTAACCTTCGTTTCTTCAAATGATGATCTGCTCCAATGGAGTGTTGTGTCTAAAAACTCCCGCATCTGAAAAATCTGTTGATTCAGTTTCAAGAGAAGACTGTTGCGTTCATCCTCTGTGAGGTTGCCATCCAAAGTCAGGTTAATCACGTTGCAGAGATTGCCCAGTGGTGAACGGAGATCGTGGCTCAATATTGACAATATACTGTCTTTATTCTTGATGAGTCTTTGCATCTCCTCTTCTTTACGAATCTCTTTATCAATATTTACAAACGCCAC
Organism: Flammeovirgaceae bacterium UBA5867; assembly: GCA_002432545.1. Taxonomy (GTDB): domain Bacteria; phylum Bacteroidota; class Bacteroidia; order Cytophagales; family Cyclobacteriaceae; genus Ohtaekwangia. The sequence goes on from DJFR01000213.1 coordinate 8,492, forward strand.
AAATTGAATCTCACCATGGACGGAAGCTTTTACCTCATACCACTGTGCTCCATACAATTTGGTGTTAACTTTTGCTTGCATGATAACTGCATCGGCTCCTGTTTTATAAGCTTCACGTTCCAGCCGCTTCCATTCACACGCTACCTGCGACCGGTATATCGCATCGCCATAGGCAGTCTCAAACCATTTATTAAGCGTTGGAATTTCACTCAGCGGAAAACCAATCTCTTCTTCGAAAGCCCGATTCACAAATATATTCGTCCGAACACCATCCACTATCTCTGACACTAGCAGGGGATAGGGAAGAAAGTTAAACACTCGTTCCAGATTGATCTTATCCAGCTTTGTTCCGTTGAGTCGCTTTGTGATATTCATAATCTTGATTATGCTCTGGATATTTCAGGAATGAATTACGAACACCGGGTAGTTGCAAAAGGCAGTGATGTTCCTGATTATACTCTTGTGGAATATGCGTTGTATAAAGTTCTTGTGAACAGAGCATAAGACGAGTGCGTCCGGCTGATTTCGCAAAACATAGCTGTTTATAGCCATGGCGATATCGCTGGAGCGGATCGTGTCATATTCAAAATTTATATCATCACCATAAAAATTCCGGATGATGAACTGAAGTTCCTTCAGGTCATCTTCAACGTCCTGGCTATACGCCTCTTCCGTTACCTGTAGAATCGTTAGCTGGCTTTGCAGCGCCTTTACAATGGGAGTAAGATGCGTTAATGGCAAATGTCTTTCTTTCAGATAGTCGAACGCATATAGCATCGTTTTTATCTCGCTGAATATATAGCCCGATGGTATCAGTAAAAGCGGGGTCTCACTGTGTACAATGGCGTTATAGGTGTTACTTCCGCTGAGCAGTTGATACCAGTCATCCGGTCCATCGGTGCCCATAACAATCAGATCGTAATCTTTTGCCTTATCGTGGATCACGGCACTAAGTCTATCTGAACTGGATTCTATTTCGGCATAGCATGATATTTTAAACGCACGGCTCACTTCCTGACATTGTTCTTCCATTTGTTTGGTGATATTGACGTATTGCGTTTTATTACCGGTAAAAATAGAGGCGGGCGTAAAGTCAAATATAGACTCGATATGGAACAAGGTAAGATCTCCCTGGATAGCCTGCGCGAGTTTCGCTGCATACGCTATAGCATTTTGTGCTGCCGGAGAAAAGTCTGTAGGACAAAGTATATTTTTCATAGTCAGCCAGGTTTAGTTGTTTTTTGCCTCCGTATTATTTCGTTGTTGTTTTTGTTTCTTTCTGAAGTATGGTCTGAAGAGGAAGTTATGTTTAAGTGCTTCCATGTTCTCGTTAAACCGTTCTGTACCCTGTTCAATGTTGGAAGCGCTTCTGAAAAGTTTTTCGCGTAGAAGCGTGTCGGAGAGTATCAGTCCTGCAGTGCCTTCGCCTTGTTTCATGTCGTCAACTACATTTCTCAAGTCTTTCATCATCTCTGATGTTTTAACACTGGCATCCTGAATTTGTTGTAATGAAGTATTTAACTGGCCGGCCAATGTTGTATCCATGAATAATCTGTTAACCAGACCATCACCGGTTTGAAATTTCTGCACAATGCCATTTGCATTTTGAGCAAACGAAGCAGTACTTCTGCCTGCTGTTCTGAAGTCGTGCACAGCGGTCCGCAGATCCTGTGTGATAACCGTATCCGACAGCAATGTCCATAGGCTTTCGCTGCGGTTAAGTTTTTCGGTGATCTCAAACAGATTGGACGAAATTCTGGCAATGTTGTCGTTAGTTGTGTTGAGAGTCCTTAACATCTCATCGGTCTCAACAGGCTTTCTTGAAAAAATTATATCGCCCTCCTGAACCGCTTCAGCGTATCCGGGTTGCGAATTAATGTTAATGAGTTTGTTGCCCATCAGTCCATCCGTACCAATAGACGCCATTGCGTTTTTCTTTATGAACGGTTTGAGCTTTTCATCGATTAACATTGTGACTACAATCGATGTATCATTTTCAACATGAACAGATTTGACAGTGCCTACATCTATACCTTTGAAGCGAACATTATTACCCGGCAGAAGTCCGTTAACATTACTCACAATAGCTTTGATCGTAAAGGTGGTTCCCAGCAGGTTTCGGTTTTTTCCGATCATATATAGTGTGAATACCAGGAATATAATGCCGGCAATTACAAATGCTCCTACTTTTGTGTTATTGACAGGTTTGTTTTTCATGGCTAGTCAAAGAATTCTCTGATTTTTGGATCGTTGGAATACTGGAGATTATTATACGTGTCGTTGGCATAGCACGTGCCTTCAATCAACATCAAAACACGATTGGCAGTTGTGTTTATACAATGCATATCATGCGATATAACAATAGATGAAGTATTATATTTCTTCTGAACCTCAACAATGAGTTTGCTGATTTCGCGTGCGGTAACGGGATCAAGACCTGTAGTGGGTTCATCGTATAGTATAATCGATGGCCTGAGTATCAGCGTTCTTGCCAGTGCAATTCGTTTACGCATACCACCTGAAAGTTCCTCGGGCATCATATCGATGGTATGTTCGAGGCCTACATCCTGGAGCACTTCCATTACTGCCGCTTCAGCATTCGCTTCGCGCATTTCTTTTCCCCAATGTCTTCGTAGCGGGAACTCGAGGTTTTCCCGAACCGTCATGGAATCATATAACGCGTTGCTCTGAAAAAGAAATCCTACACGTGCGCGTAATGCATCCAGTTCATCCTGGGTGATTTCATTTACGTCATGATCAAGTACAAGTACTTTTCCATTATCCGGTTCCATAAGACTAATTATACATTTGATCAAAACTGATTTACCTGATCCTGACTTTCCGAGCACAGCCAGTGTTTCGCCTGCCGACAAAGTCAGTGAGAAATTCCGGAGTACATGGTTGTCTCCAAAAGATTTATATAGCTTGTCTACTATAATTACTTCCTTCGGCATAGCGGTTCAGGTAAGGCCAAGAAGATCGGTGATCTGAACGGCAATCAGGTCTATAATAAAGACCAGTAATGAAGACACCACCACAGCTGAGTTTGCCGACCTGCCTACACCTTCCGTTCCTTTTTTTGAGTTATACCCTTTATAGCATCCTATAACTCCGATCGCAAAACCAAAGAAAAAAGTCTTTACAAGTGATGGCAGCACATCACCAAAACTCAGCGCATCGAAAACCTGTGTCCAGTACAAATGCCAGCTTACCTCACCACGAATATTTACCCCCAGATAGCCGCCATACAGAGATATAGCGTTCGATAAACTTGATAATATAGGCAGCATGAATGTTGTTGCCAGTACGCGGGTAACAATAAGGTAGCGAAAGGGATTTGTGCCCGATACGTCCATGGCATCGATCTGTTCTGTTACCCGCATGGAGCCTAATTCAGCACCCATGCCAGACCCTACTTTGCCTGCACAGATAAGAGCGGTAATAACGGGTGATATCTCGCGTATCAGTGATACAGATACCATCGCTGGCAATAATGACTCCGCTCCAAACTCTACCAGCGTAGGTCTTGACTGAATTGTTAACACCAATCCCATAATGAAGGCTGTGGTACCTACCAGTGGCAGCGATTTATAGCCTACCCAATAGCATTGTCTGAAAAACTCATCAGCTTCCTGGCGCGGTTTGAAGAGTTCCCTGAAAAACCTGGCGGTAAATTTTACAATTTCACCGGTTTCACTGAAGAATTTGGTGTTTAATAGTGATACCACGATAATTAATGTCCGTTTATTCAAATATGCTTCACGGANNGGAAGTATACAAGTCCATACCGGTACATCGATATGATTTACTATATCTTCGGCTATACTACCATTAAAGAAATGCATGAATCCTTTCCATCCCTGCGTTCCTATAGCAATCATATCAGCATGCATCTCCCGGGTAAATCTATAGATTCCTTCTTCTGTGTTGTAGTCGGAGCGTACATGCAGAACGTAGTTTGTAAATTCGTTGGCGGTGGCAAATTGCTGTAGCTCTTGAATTGAATCGGTATCACTTTTAAAAATCTGTGGTGTGTTTACCCATAAAAAGATAATGGTTGCGTTAAAGAATACTTGTAGTTTTTTCAACTCGTCACAAAAGTGTTTATCGGCCCGGTCAGGAATTATAGGAACAACTATATCCCGAATAGCTACAGCCGGTTTTTTACGAATAGCACATACCGGAACCTGTGCATGGCGTACAATTCGTTGTGTATTTGAACCCCACGTATTGCCGCCCTCGCCATGAGTACCCATTACAACCAGGTCAATATTGTTTTCAGGTATATACTTCAAAATTTCGGACTGGAGCGATCCGGTTACGTGGGTAAATTTAACGGGCATTTCAAGTGGCGCATATTTCGTCCACATGTTTTGAAATTTTGTTTCGGCCTCCGTTTCCATATCCTTTAGAAAGCTAACGTTGAAAGCATAGCTATAGGCAAGCGTTGGATTACCATGAAGAAATGTTATGTCAAGTATATATAGCACGTGTATACGACCTTTGCTTTCGGTTGCCAGCGTAACAGCAAATTGAAAAGCTTCCCGGGCAGGTTTTGAAAAGTCGCATGGAACAAGTATATTTTTCATATTGGCGATGTTAATTTGTTCGAAGCTATACCGATCATGCTGTACTTGTCATGACGTTTGTCGCCAGAGAATAAAATATTCATCATGATGATTAATGTTCTCTTCGGGTAATGATTTTTCTCACAGCATTGCTGCGTTGGTGTACGTACTTTTCAGTGGTAGTTGTGAATTCCTGGAGCCGTTAAAAGTATCTGCCTGAATTTTATCCTTGTGCGAAGCCGGTATTTACAGGTAACATCGGCTATACTATAAAGATGTAACTGAAAATGAATACTAGAATAATTGTATTATGAAAACGCTGATTGTCTACTACTCCTATACCAATAACAATGAGATGCTCGCCAAAATACTGCGCGAAAAACTGAAATGTGACATTTTAAAAGTTGAAGCAGTAAAGAAGCGGAATGGGTTTAGAATTGCTTTGGATTTGTTGTTTAACCGAACGCCACGAATTAAACCATACCTGTGCGATATAGCTTCGTACGACCAGTTTGTATTTGTTGCTCCTATATGGGCAGGAAAAATTGCTTCTCCGCTAAAGACTTTCATAATGCAGGAACGGTTCTATATACAGAATTATTCATTTATTACCATTTGCGGAGGGCAGCCTGGTCAAAAACAAAAACTGACTACAAACCTGATAAACCTGGTGCAGCAGGAGCCTGGCGTGGTTCGGGAATTATGGATAAATAATCTTCTCCCGGACGACAAACGAAATACGATCAAATATACTTCCGAATACAGAATACAGCCGGAAGACCTTGCAAAGTTTGATACAGAGATTGATGAATTTTTAACAGATATATATGCCTCGCATGCGAGCAAGCAAATAGTTGCCCAGCGTAGTGGTGGCGATGATATATGAATGGCAGGCTATCGATAGTAAGCAATTCATATACCTACCGGTTCCGTTTATATGTTATTGAAGTGCACAGCGTATAATTCCGCTGGTTACATTATTTTTTCCACCAGCGAAAATAATTCTTCCTTATAATTTCTGAATTGATCGCTGGCAGCTTGTAACTCATTCATGAGAGCGTGATGCTCCTGTATGTATGCGGTTTTTAGTTCATCTTTACTCTCCAGCATATCTGCGAGTTTTTTTTCGTGAAGACGCAGCTTGGATGCCAGGCTATCAATCAATTCATCTTTATAGTAAATGATGATGTTCTGTAAATGATATACTCGTCTTTTATCCTCGGCAGTGGTAAATTTGCCTGCATACTGATCTAACAGCTTCTGAAAAAACATCAGTTCTTTTTTCCAAAGAACAGTAGCCGATAGCCATTCCAATGTTTTCATATGCTTCGTAAGCAGCGATGGCTGCAGAATGTACTCTTTTGTTCCGGCAATAGGTGATATCATGGTTTCAAAATTTTGATTTCAGAACCAAACTATACAAAGATTCCGCATTTGACCATGATAACTATCTGTAGCTTGTACGATTTTAATCAGTGAAATCAACCGTCTAGACTGCATATACACCAACATGCGGAGTAGATAACTGCCTTGTAGTTTCAACATACATGCATCGGTAAACATGGTTTGTTGAAGCAGAGGTGGCTTTTCTGAGCGCTTTTTTTTAGATTCGTTAAACAAAAAAATACTGAGTTGGAACAGAAGCCCATCTCTCTTGAAAGCGAGGCCGGTTTCCGTGTTCTGTTCGAGTGTGCTACCATCAGTATACTGGTTATTAACGAACAGGGAAGTATTGAATTGGCTAACCCTTGTGCAGAGGCACTCTTTGCTTATCAGCCCGCTGAACTAATAGGTCAACCCATGGAGGTACTTTTACCGGAAAACCTTCGGTCACGCCATGTCCAACACAGGCGTGGCTACTTCGCCAAACCGAAAACAAGACCCATGGGCTTGGGGATGGAACTCTATGCTCGAAAAAAAAACGGTGAGGTATTTCCTGTTGCTATCAGCCTCGGACATTATCAGTTAGATGGAGAAGTATTGGCCGTTGCATTTGTTACTGATATAACGGATCACATCAATGCTAAAAAACTTCTTGCAGAACGTGAAGCATGGTTCAGGAACATGGCCGACAATTCACCTGTAATGATCTGGGTTTCCGGGTTGGATAAAAATTGTACATACTTCAATAACACCTGGCTTAATTATACCGGCAGACGAATCGAGGAAGAACTTGGCACTGGGTGGGCAACAGGTATTCTTCCGGAGGACTTGGAACAATGTATGCTGACTTATAACAATGCATTTGATACACAACAATCCTTTGTGATGGAATATCGACTGCTCCGGCATGATGGACAATACCGTTGGATTCTGAATGTAGGAAAGCCAACCTATATAGATGATGCGTTTACAGGATTTATAGGTTCTTGCTCTGATGTGCACGATCAGCGCATGATGAAAGAAGAGCTCGAACGACAGGTACACGCTCGAACCACAGAGCTTCATCGGGCACTCGATCGTGAAAAGGAAATGAATGAACTCAAATCACGCTTTGTGTCCATGGCATCACATGAGTTCAGAACGCCGTTGAGTATTGTATTATCCAGTACCTCGCTTATTGAACAATATATAATGCCGCAGCATGATGAGCGTATTCAAAAGCATCTGACACGTATCAAATCATCGGTGAGTAATCTTACCAACATTCTGAATGATTTTCTTTCGTTAGATAAGCTTGAGCAGGGTAACGTTGCACTTGAACACGATACATTTGGTATACACGAATTCATGAACGGGATAGTAGAGGATGCCCAGGGCACACGCAAAAACGGGCAACAGGTGTTGATGGAGCACAAAGGCTATACGGATGTAACAATTGATCAGAAGAAGCTTCGCTATATAATGGTTAACCTGATATCAAACTCAATGAAGTATTCGCCTGAGGAATCTGTAATATCAGTAACATCTGTCGTCACTGGGGAAGATCTGACTATTGCCGTAGCCGATCATGGTATAGGAATTCCGGAAGAAGAGCAAAAGTATCTCTATAACAAATTTTTCAGAGCCAGGAATACAGGAAATATACAGGGGACAGGTCTCGGGTTAACCATCGTAAAAAGATATGTAGAACTGATGGGCGGAGACGTGTCATGCATTAGTAAACAAGGAGAAGGAACAACCTTTACTATTAAAATACCGAATGCTACTCACCCATGAAAACAGTATTAATTATCGAAGACAACCTGGACATCCGGGAAAATACCGGAGAGATTCTGGAGCTTACCGGCTTTAGAGTTCTCAGTTCAGAAGACGGCCGTCATGGAATAACCTTGGCGGTTGATGAAAAACCGGATGTTATACTTTGTGATATCATGATGCCCGGTATAGACGGTTATCAGGTATTTAAAGAACTGAAAGCAAATCAGGCAACATCATCAATACCTTTTATATACGTCACGGCCAGTGGTGAAAGGAATGAGATAAAACAGGCAATGGAGATGGGCGCCTATGGCTACATCCGGAAGCCGTTTGATGTTGATGAACTTGTGCGGCTGATTAGTACGTGTGTTGAAGAAGGGTGAATTGATCCCTCTGTCAGGTATACCAGGTAAGGCTCACAGCCCAATGCTGGCGAAAAGCAAAACGATGGTAATTTGATGCTATACGTGAATTTTGGGAAGACTTAATTGTATGGCGTCTGCCCATATCGTTGTGATGATATATAGATATATACTTGCCGCTATTTTTAGATTGTCAGAATGTAAATGTGTGGATTCCTCTTCGTTATAAAGATGTTCGAACGAGACGATAAAAATCTCCCGTTGCGCTGATGACCGTCATCGGTTAGATCTAGCCTCCTGGTATACTTTTAGAAAAAAATAAGGAGGTAAATATGAACTTAACAACAAAAAAAAATGGCGGGCTTCCCTCGCTGGTTTCCGATTTCTTCGGTGCATCTCTGTTCGATCGTGATTTCTTTGATTTGGACAGCGATCTCTTTCCTTCACGTCTTGGTATAAATGTACCAACAGCGAACGTTATGGAGACAAACAAAGAATTTAAACTCGAACTCGCTGCCCCAGGACTGGAGCGGAAAGATTTTAATGTTGAGATCGAGAATCACGTGCTGAAGATCAGTGCCGAAAAAGAGGAAGAAAAGAGCGAAAAGAACGGAGGGTATTCCAGAAGAGAATATTCATTCAATTCGTTTAGCCGGTCCTTTAGCTTGCCTGAAAATGTAAAGGAAGGAAGCATTGATGCCAAGTATGAGAATGGTGTTCTCAAAGTCTCTATTCCGAAAGAGAAAGAAACTTCTGTCAAACCAGCGCAAAAGGTTACAGTCTCTTGATCTTGGTGTTATAGGCAGCAAAACAAGGGTGGGAATATATACCGCCCTTTGTTTTTTCAATAAGTAACTATATATCATTGAATTTATGAACACGAGTATTTCTGCTTTGTCCGATTTGCAAAAAACGCTGCGAAGCGCGCTGCATACTTCATCAACACCAAAAAAGGTATTCGTTGGGTTTGATGGTTTCGTTGATAAGATTAAACGGGCGGTGAAAGAAAAACAAAATACCCGCACACTATATTTCGAAACAATCCGCGATTTTTCTGACAGAATTCTGCAAGCGTGCGGAAAGAGCGGGCAGATACAAATGGATACACAGCGCATTAAATTTGGAGGTAATGCTCCAATCCTGGCCAATACACTTGGCAAACTGGGCGTACAAACGTACTGCCTGGGAAGTATGGGATACCCACAGAAGCATGAAATATTTTCGTCCATGAATCCGCTGTGCGAGGCCATCAGTGTTTTAAATCCAGGATTGAGTGATGCGATTGAATTTGGTGATGGTAAACTGATATTCTCGGAGCTGGAGGTTTTTGATCAATATACTTGGAACCATATAGTAAACATTGCCGGTATAGATAAGATTTCCAGGGCCATCTCGGAAAGTACACTGCTCGCGTTTGTAGATTGGGCAAACCTGCCACACGCCAGTAACATTTGGGAAGGTATATTGGAAGACATCATTAAGCCATCCAAACGAAAAGACTTTCTGTTCTTCTTTGATTTGTGCGATCCGTCAAAAAAAACAACTGAGCAAATTGATGAAGTTCTTGATCTGATCAGCGCTTTTTCCGGATACGGTAAAGTAACCTTAGGCTTGAACGAAAATGAGACGCTCAAGATATATGCTGCACTGCGCGGTATTGACTTTTCAGCGGGAGACTTGAACGTACCAGCTGTAGGGCAGGCAGGAGATGCTGTATATAAATCCATGAACATTGACGCATTGCTCGTGCATCCCATCGATCGTTGTATTCTTTTTCAACAACACGAAACCGTGGAGCTTGAAGGCAGGCTGGTAACCAAGCCAAAAGTATTAACCGGAGGTGGAGATAATCTTAATGCAGGATACTGCCTGGGATTGCTTTCCGGTTTCTCATCGCCACAATGTATGCTACTCGGAATGGCAGCGTCCGGTGCATATATCGAAAATGGTGTAAGCGCAGATCTTCAGACTATCATTCAATACCTGGATGTATGGATGGTTGAGCTAGGATTGAGAAACGCACTGCCGAAACAACATGTATTCAGTCACCGGCACGAGTAAACCGCTTGTGCATAATTGCTGTTCGCGGACAAGGCTCGTCCTGAGTCCTATAAAGCGAAGAAAACAATATATAGTATAGCAACGGTTATGATAGCGCTCATGGCCAGTATTACTTTCTTTTTCAGTTCGGGTGTGCCACCAACCAAAGCGATAACAGATTTGATCAGCGTATTGCTAAGCGTTGCCAGCAGCACCACAATCGCAGCGTGATGCATGGTAATCTGGACTCGTGACAGTTTAGCTATATTTATCGTAATTGCATCTACATCGGCCAGTCCGGTAATAAAGCCGGAAAACAAGAGTCCCATGTTGCCAAAAAGTTTCTCACTATAATATACCACATAGCCAATCGCAATATAGAGTATACCAAAGCCGAGGGCATTGAGAATATTAACCGGGTTGCCCAACGGAATGGGTTTACCGACATCCGCGGGTGAATGTGTTTCCCGAAGGAAAACCAGAGAGAAAATTGCACCCAGTGAAAACATGATCGTACACGGTACAATAAGTAAAGCAGCGAGGTTCATATTAAAAATCATTGCCACGGCAAGAACCCGTAAGTACATAATGGATGACGCCAGTGTTATACCGGCTGCATATAGTGTAGATTGTGATGGAGCAGATTTTTTACTTCTTGAAGTAAATGTCCACGCAACGGCTGTACTCGATACGAAGCCTCCGAAAAGAGCCGTTAGTAGTATACCTTTATTCGTGCCGGTATATTTGATAAGCAGGTACCCGATAAAACTGATGGATGAAACTACAATCACAATAAATCCGATCTCCTGCGGATTCAGTATGCCACCTACGCCATAATCACTGTCTGGTAAAAACGGGTACAACAGCAGGCAAAGGACAATAAACTTTATAAACGCCAGGAGTTCGTCTTCCGTTATTCGTAAAACGAATGAATGAAACTGACCTTTCAGTGTCAGTAGAGTTGTAGTTATTACGGTAGCCGCCAGTGATTCTTTAATGAGCTGTTGCGCAGTCATCATTCCCAATATAAAGGTGATGATTAATGATACTTCGGTAGTTATACCCTGGTGGCCTTTGGCTGATCGTATATAGTAAGTAACAGTAATGAAAGCAATAAAGGAGATAACCGCTGCACTGATAATCCAGACAGAAAGTCCACGCCCTGTATGAGCCGTGATACAACCGAGTAAACAAACCAGCGGAAAAGTTCTTATACCGGCAAAGTGATCTTTGTCACTGGACTTCCGGAATTCGCGTTCAAGACCAATGATTAATCCTATACCGGTAGCGACAATGAGCGACAACAGGTAGGGGGTAAGAAAGACTGCCATGTTCTGTTGCATGAATACATGTTAGCTTAATCTATAGGTGATATGTCCAGACCGGCCTATCCATGTGATTGACTACTTTCTCGGTAACGCTTCCGTTGAATAAATGCGCAAGCCCCTTGCGGGCATGTGTTGCCATAGCAATGAGATCTGCTTTTTCTGTGTTTGCAAAATCAATAACACCCTCGTCTTCGTGCGTGTAATTTTTAAAATGAAGTTTATAGTTAGCAAGCTTATAGTGCTTCGCAAAATATTCCAGTGCCTCACGGGCTTCTGCGTCACGTCTAAAATGTTGCGGAGTGTTGATGAGTAAAACATGCAAAGTAGCATGGAGAAAATTCTGCAACTCAGTAACTTTGCGAATGAAATCAGTTTGATTAAGATCCAGCGTTGAGGGTAGAAGTATATTTTTTATGGATTTAATGTCGATAGACTTTCGTATCACCAGCACCGGTATAGGAGAGAATCGCACGACTTTTTCTGTGTTCGATCCGATAAATATTTCTGTCAGCCCGGAAGCGCCAGACGTTCCCATCACAACCAGGTCCGTGTTGTTATCTTCAATTATACGCATTAAGCCTGATATCAACTCTCCATAAACGACATCAATGGTTACGGGTACCGGGCCCGCCTGCCCCTTCATCTTTTCGAGCATGTTCCTCGCGTCAGTTTCCATTTGTGTGAAATAGGTTGGGTCATAGGCAATCGTCTCGCCCGCTAATCCGGCACCGTATAAGGCGGGCAATACCAATACATGAACGAGAACGATGGTTCCCTGTGTAAGGCGTGCCATGTCAAGTGCAACAAGGTAGGCTTCGTTTGATGGCTCCGAGAAGTCTACCGGTACAAGTATCTTTTTCATAACCTTAGCATTTTCCAGTAAACTAGCCTCTTCCATTACTGAAAATGAATGATATCCGTTTTGTCTGTGCATGATTTGCATCATGCTGCGAAGTAAAAATCATCGGCTGCTTGTGATAAAGATCATAACGATTTTCCTGATGTGTGTATACATTGTTTCAAAAAAGAGCAAAATGAAACATATACTGGTTCCGTGCGATTTTTCTGAGCAATCTTCCAATGCACTCAAGTTTGCCGTGCAGTTGCAGGAGACTTCAAAGGCTGAAATTCATTTGTTGCATATCGTTGATTTACCCTTTTTAGATGATACCATGCTGATGCCCGCGCTGTCGTTTGAAGAAGAGAAACTTAAGGATGTACAGAATGCAGCGATGACAAAGTTGGAGCGCCTGGCGAAAAATATAGACATGCCGGTAAAGACTAACGTTCATTTAGGTTCGCCTTCAGAGAAGATACTTGAATATATAGCTGCTAACATGATTGACCTTGTAATTATGGGAACAAAAGGTGCTACCGGAATGCGCGAGATATTTGTGGGATCCAATACGGAAAAAGTTGTTCGGGGAGCACGCGTGCCGGTAATTTCTGTTAAGGATAATGTGCGCCCGCGGCAGATTAAAAACATTGTGTTCCCCAATACCATTCAGTCCGATGCTCATGAAGACTTGGTTGCCAAGGTAAAAGAGCTGCAGCACTCCCTGCACGCGCACTTGCATGTAGTATATATTAATACACCCCTGAACTTTAAGTCGGATTCTATAACTCACACGAGCCTGGTAAACTTTGCCAGATACTATATGTTGCACGATTGTACTACCCATGTGTTTAATGATGTGGACGAAGAGAGTGGCATTATAAATTTTACTAAAATGATTGATGCCGACATGATAGCGGTAGGTACGCATGGCCGAAAAGGACTTGTTCACTTGCTGAGCGGAAGCTTGGCAGAAGACCTTGTTAATCATTCGCGCATACCGATCTGGACCTATACGATCAAGTAAAGAATATAAAATACTATTGTATGAAATTGTTACGCAATCCTGGAAACGAATACCTGCTGGATGCTTCTATCGAGTCTTTGCATGCAGAGTGCGTAGTGTGGTTAAGTCAGCTTAACTTCTGGAACGATGAACTCATGTTCTTTAATAATTTGGTGGCATACAAAAAGAACTCCGAGCCTTCGTTGGTTGATGATCTGGTGAATATAGAAGATGAGTTGGTGCGGTTTCGCACCGGAGTATTGACAAAAACACGGGCTGCGGTGTGTGCCCATGAAAAACTGTTGGATACATTATATCATGCATCATCTGCAGATGAAAGCAGCGGCCGGCATATCCATCGTATACTTATTAATGAAATGGTTAGTCTGAACAACGAAGTACGCCGACTGCGAAAGACTATATTCGATCAGGTCGGGAATTGATTCGAAATTCTACCATATATATTATGAGCAAAATAATTGATTTCGATGTTGAGGCGAGACGTATATGTAGGTGCATCTACGGAAGTTGAAATGATTGAAAAGAAGGATCGTGTGGATGATGCCATGAACGCAACGCGCGCAGCCATGGAGGAAGGTATAATAACCGGTGGCGGTGTAACCTATATACGCGCTATATCCGTGTTGGAGAATCTTGTATCTGATAATGAAGAGGAGAAGATCGGGATAGAGATCGTTAAGAAATCACTCGAAGAACCAATCCGGCAATTGGCTGTTAATGCCGGACTTGAGCCAAGCGACATTTTGCCAAAGATCAGGAGCGGTGCGTCTGATTATGGTTTTAATTTCAAAACTGAGCAATACGAGCATTTGATGGAAGCTGGTATCATAGACCCGACAAAAGTAGGCAGACTTGCTCTTGAAAATGCAGCTTCTGTTGCCATGATGATGTTAACAACAGAATGTGTTATCGCGAAGACAAAAGAAAAAGAGATAGTTCCTCCGGTAGCTCAAATGTAGCCCGGACCTCTATTCGCATTGACATAAATCATTTTTCTGAATGATACGCCTCATGCAGTCCTGTTAAACGGTAGCATAGCTTAGCTATATATTTACTACGGGCCAGTATCCTTTACTAAAAATGAGTTCACCGTGAGGTCTGTGCTCTGCAATTGTCATGGTTGCAGGGTATAGCTTCGCCATACTTTGGCAGACTATATTTGGAGTAATGGTGCGATGTGTGCTTAAGCCGGCTTCATCACTTCCCGGTTGTTCACAAGGTTCATTGTGATAGTTATCGAATACCTCAAAACCCTTTGAATATGGCTTATAGCATTCTTCTGATCGAAGATAATCTGGAGATGGCGGAGAACATCACTAGCATTTTAGAACTTGCCAAGTACAATGTTACGCATGCACCCAATGGTAAGATTGGCGTTGACCTGGCACAACGGAATCATCCGGACCTGATATTATGCGATATCATGATGCCTGAGCTGGATGGCTATGGTGTACTTCATATTTTAAATAAAGAAGCGGATACAGCCAGTATACCTTTTATTTTCCTTACAGCGAAGGCTGATAAAACAGATTTTCGTGCCGGGATGAATATGGGGGCCGATGACTATATCACAAAGCCTTTCGATGGGGTCGACCTGTTGAAGGTAGTCGAGATGAGGCTAAAAAAAAATGAATTGATAAAAACAGCTTTTGGAAACAGTCCGCAGGATTTGAGCGCATTCTTCAGTAAAACACGTGAGCTGAAAGATTTTCAAAAGCTCTCCGAGAACAGACCGCAACGCAGCTTCAGGCGGAAAGAGTTGATTTTTATGGAAGGACAAACACCCAATGATCTATACTTTATTGAAAGCGGACAGGTAAAGACATACAAAGTTAATTATGACGGTAAGGAGCTTATCACTGGTATACATCGCGAAGGAGATTTTTTAGGATTTGTTCCACTATTGGAAGATAGTGTCTACAACGAAAATGCAGAGGTACAGGAAGATTCCAAAATAACAATAATTCCTAAAACAGATTTTATAACACTAATATATTCCAGTAAAGATGTTGCCAGGAAGTTCATAAAGATGCTGTCCAACAATATAGAGGAGATGGAAAACCGACTACTGGATATAGCCTATCAATCGGTAAGACAGCGTGTAGCCGGTGCGTTGCTTAAGATGAGTCATAGGTTTGCTGACAATAGAAAAGATGGTCTTATTACGATACCCCGCAAGGATATTTCCAGCATGGTAGGAACCGCTACCGAGTCGCTGAACAGGACGTTGGCTGATTTTAAGGAAGAGGGTATGATTGAGATTTCCGGAGATGGTCTCAAGTTGGTTGACGTTGGCAAGCTAGTAAAGCTGCTGCACTGACCGGGACCGAAGCAAAGGAATGAATTGCGATTTGTTGCCTCTTGCTTTTGGAGCAGGTATCCATGATGAAAATCATCGGGTATAAATCGTTTAGTCATTTCAGTACTGCAGGTCTTTTTGGATTTTGGCATATATCTATATAAATGGCATGAAGGTTCTAATGTTCGGGTGGGAGTTTCCGCCTCATATTTCCGGTGGGCTGGGAACTGCCTGCATGGGATTGTCGAAGGCTTTAATCGATGCGCATGTATCACTACTGTTTGTAGTGCCGAAAGCCTACGGGGATGAAGCTATTGATTTGATCAATGCTTCTGAGGTAATTATAGGAGAGGAGACCCTGTCACTTATTCTCGAAGAGGCCACTGTAGAAGAATCGAAGGTAATTACTATATCCTCCGGTCTGAAGCCATATACCTACGAAGAATCTCTGCAGACTTGTGAGGCCTGGAACTGGGAGTATATATCTTCCCCTCGTATTGTTAAAGTTCTTTCCGGTGGTGCGCGCTATGCCTTCAGCGGTAAATACGGACCATCGTTGATGGAAGAAGTTGCCCGGTATGCAGATGTA
This sequence comes from Flammeovirgaceae bacterium UBA5867, assembly GCA_002432545.1. GTDB lineage: Bacteria > Bacteroidota > Bacteroidia > Cytophagales > Cyclobacteriaceae > Ohtaekwangia. The sequence goes on from DJFR01000213.1 coordinate 24,681, forward strand.
GCCCCGGTCATTGGAAGTCAATACTCGTATGATGTTATTCATGCGCATGACTGGCTCACATTCCCTGCGGGCATAGAAGTGAAACGGTTAAGCGGAAAGCCGCTTGTGGTACATATTCATGCTACCGAATTTGATCGCGCGGGTGACGCACATATCAACGAAGAAGTATTCGCTATAGAGAAGCGCGGCATGGAGGAAGCCGATGCGGTGGTTGCCGTGAGCCAATGGACAAAAGATATAGTGGTTCAGAAATATCATATAGATCCTGCGAAAGTCAAGGTAGTACACAATGGTATAGTACAGGGCGAAGAGCCGGCCAAAGCATCTCTTCCCAAGATAAGCGATTCTGTAGTTACATTCCTTGGCAGGATAACCCACCAGAAAGGACCGCAGTATTTTATTGAAGCAGCGCGGCAGATACTTGATTATTTTCCAGACGTACATTTTATAATGGCTGGTTCAGGCGACTTGCTGCCGGCCATGGTTGACCGCGTGGCGCAGCTGAAATTGTCAACACGTTTTCACTTCACAGGATTTCTTAAAAGTGACCAAATAGAGCAGGTGTGGTCGGTTACCGATGTATATATCATGCCATCGGTATCAGAACCTTTTGGCATTACACCGCTTGAAGCAAGTCAGGCTGGTGTACCGGTTATTATTTCAAATCAATCGGGTGTTGCCGAAGTAATGGATCATGCTGTTAAAGTCGACTTCTGGGATATCGCTGCGCTTGCCAACGCGATAATCAGTATACTTAAACATAAAGGGCTCTCGGAGTCGCTGAAGGTAAATGCAAAAAAGGAGTTGAAGACGCTTACGTGGAGACGCGCTGCAACCCAATTAAACCAACTCTATCATGAACTCTGAAAAAAAACGCCATCTCAATTTATACTTTCAGTTACATCAGCCCAGAAGACTAAGAAAGTTTCAGTTCTTTGATATAGGACTGAAGGATAATTATTTTGATGACGACCTTAATAGAGATATAGTATGCAGAATAGCAGCACGCAGTTACCTGCCGGCAAACCGTTTACTGTTGAAGCTTATACGGAAACATCCACAACTCAGAGTCACCTTCTCTGTTTCTGGAGTGCTTCTCGAACAATTTGAGCTATACGCACCAGAAGTGTTATATAGTTTCAAACAACTTGCTGAGACAGGCGCAGTGGAATTTTTAGGGGAGACTTACCATCATTCGCTTTCCTATTTTATAAACTGCGAAGAATTTATTGATCAGATCGGGCGTCATCAACAAAAGCTTAATGAGTTGCTGGGCGTTACTCCGAAATTCTTCCGGAATACGGAGTTAATTTATTCTGACGCTATTGGTAAAATTGTGGCTGACCTTGGTTTTGAAGGTATATATATAGATGGTATTGAGAAAGTGCTGAACGGTAATACGCCCAACGCGTTATACCGTCATGCCAGTGAAGATCTCGTGTTATTGCCCAGAAATTACCAACTAAGCGATGATATAGCCTTCCGGTATTCCGATAAAAACTGGAGTGAATGGCCGCTTACCGGCAGAAAGTTTGCAGGCTGGATTTCGATGCTTCCCCGGCACGAACGTTTTGTAAGCCTGGGAATGGACTACGAAACATTTGGCGAACACAAGACTTCAGACTCAGGTATATTTAAATTTCTCGAAGCGTTTATTGATTCTGCTGCAGCGCGTAAAACAATTACCTTCATTAATCCCTCGGAAGCAATTCGCGTGTTGCCGGCAGAACAAACACTTTCAAGCACACGCGCCATTTCGTGGGCCGACCAGGAGCGTGATCTGTCTGCGTGGTTGGGTAATGATATGCAACGCGATGCGTTCGATTCGCTATATAAATTCCACGATGCTGTAATGAAGAGCAGAAATGAAAAACTGATTAGCGCCTATACCTATCTGCAGACAAGCGATCATTTTTATTACATGTCAACAAAGAAGGGAAGTGATGGTGTTGTACATCAATACTTCAGCCCGTACGGGTCGCCTTACGAGGCATTTATCAACTATATGAACGTAATTGCTGATCTTGAATTTCGCATAAAGCAAAATACGCAACGGCTTGCCAAGATGAAGAACAGCGTGAGCAACCCGCTGTCTGTAATTCCAAGTGATACATAGGGGAGAAGCTCAGTACCCAAAAGATATATACCGGTACGGCATGCAATGCCCGGTTAATTTTTGTGCCGTTCACAATTGGGTTGGCGGTACTAGAAGAGTCCCCATACTTTTATGGCGATGGAGATAAGTACTATTATCAGCGCAATTGTCAATAATAATATATACTTGCGATGCGATTTCATGGGTGTACATATAATTCGTTCTTGCTATTCATCGGTCCGGAGTATGCTGACAGATTATATACGCTGTCCATAAATTAGTATATTTTACGATAAAGCCTGTGGTGACTCGAATAGTTCGCGCAGTTTAACCGGAAGTGTTGCTATAGCCTGATCCATTTCATCAGCGCTTACATATATACGCATGGTATCGATCACGGCCCGGATGCATGCGATAATTTCTTCCTTGCTATTGAAATCACGCCATGCAGTATTTCCTTCCTCTTGGAGGACCTCGATGAGTAAGTCATCGACTGTATGAATTCTTTTGTGAGCACCTCTTGACCAGCCGTCAACATATATAGCTTTGATTGCCATAGGAAGCTGTGCAAGCAGTTGGAGCGACTCATCAAAGGTGAGGTGATTTCGCAAGACACGGAGCGTACTTCGCAAGATCCGGCCTGCATGGCCACGATCATGGGTGCCAAGATTGTTTTCGAGGTGACCGAGAAACTCATTGCCTTTCACGGCATACTTGTTAAAATCCAGTATCATAATAGAGTTGTTATATATACTACTTAATGAAATTTTATTGCGCCTTGTTTACTTTGTTGAACTCGTGAATTGACAACGCAGCCAGTGCCTGGCATATTTGCTGCTCACTTTCCCATATCTTTTCGGCAAGATCGGCAGCCTCAAGCTCCAGCTCGATCATAAACAAATAAGCTGACTTGTAGCTGGCTTTCTTGTAGGCGTTTATATTTTGAATACAAGTTACCACCAATATATCTTTCAGATGCCCGGCTGGTGTACAGTTTAACAAGTCATGCGTTTCTTTAATCATCATGTTGATGACTTCATTTTTACGTGGCGCGGGTTCTGCCATGAGATGGTTAAAGATGCGGTCAAGTCTCTGCTGGCTTGAATCAATATTGTCTATATACTCACGAACGGTCAATCTGACTTCATGCGATGCCAAATGATTAATATAGGTGTTGAATTCCTCTTTTAGGGTTGATTCTGTATACCATAGGCCACCCAGCAGATATAGAAGGGCGTCTCGTACTGTATTGATTGATTTTGCCATAAAATATTGGTAAATCTGTTTTGGTTGTAGGTAAAAGCGGAAGGATTGCTTCCGCTTTTTTTCGTGAGATTATATACTATAATGAAGCATATACATCGATGTCAATCTCGATTTTGTTGTCTACTACCATGACTCCTGGTGCAGCCCATGCTATATTTTCAGCTTCCTTTTTTTCTGCCCATGATCTTACTTTACCCCGGAGTGTTACTTTGTCACCCGAAGTCTCTATTCGTATGGAAGAAGAATCTATTGTAGCACTCCGATGGTAAGCAGCACTGATTTTACGCTGGATATCTTTAGCATCGATAGGGCTTATTTTTACACTGATGCGATTGGTTACTCCGCGTATCCCTGCCAGGTCTTCAACGCATTCATTGGCATATCGTTTTTCAAATTCAAAATCCACAGTACCATCCAGATATACCCAGCCGTCATCTACCTTTACCTCAATGTGGTCTTCGTTCACTGCACTGTTCCAGCGAAGTGCATTTCGTACTGCTTCAGCGATCTCGGTATCTGTTTTCTTTCCGATGCCACCAATTTTTACTTCAACATCGCTGGCCACTACCTTTACACCCAGTACGCGCTGTGCTGCTTTTTCGGCAGCAATTTTTTTCCAGTAGGTATCAACGGTTCCTGAGAGTGTGATTACCCCGTCTTTTGAGGCGACTCCAATTTCTGTTGCTATAGTTCGAAGTTCCGGATCCCACTTGATCTCTTCCATAACATCTTTTCGAAGTTCTTCATTTGTTTTCATAAGGCTTTGCTTTTGGTTGTACAAAATGGTCAGCATCGTGCTACGGAGGTAAAACTAGGTTATGGTGATGTGAGAAGACATGATGCGGATCGCCTTTCAATAAGATTTTAGTCGCCTTTCTGTTAACTTCTGATTTTCTGATTGGTTAGTATAACAAATTGAGTAGGACCGAGTCTGATCTTTATGAAGTGACGGTTTCCCCCTTCATTCTTTAGCACATGTATTTTTCCCTCGCCACCGTAGCGGTAGCGAAATACGCTGCCTTCCGGATTGAGCTGATTGTCCACTGCTATATATTCTTCGTCATCCTGTTGCAGAGAGCTATTGTATACGATTACCATTTCTTCATCATACAGGATGCGGGAGAACGCAAGCATACAGTCGGATGTCACGGGTAGCTTAAAAATCCGACCATCTTGTGAGGATTCACGCATGTACATCCGGCCGAATTTTAGCACCGGACTGTTTTTTCGAATGGTAGCCAGTTTAGAAATCCGCTGATATATAGGATTGCTTATGTTCAGCGTATTCGTACGATCATCCTCCAGGCTAAACATCGATTCACGCACTGAAGAATCTCCCTCACCAGATCCCTGGAAACCCTGCTCGGTTCCATAGTATATGCACGGTGTACCTAACGCGCACAACAGAAATCCTATACCGGCCACAATCTGTTCGTCCGTTGCCCTATACCCGAATCTGGATTTGATCCTCTGCCCAACCTGGTCGTGGTTGTCTATAAATGTAACCAGAAACTCACCGAACTCGCCACGGGCCATGGCATTTCTCCGCAGCGATTCATATCGCTCAATGAGCTTTTCAGGTGTTGCCTGCCCCAGTATAACATTCGATAAGACGTGATATAGCGGAAAATCAAGAACGGAATTAAGACCGTAGTATATGGCCGTGTCTTCAATTTTTATAGATGTCTTTGGCCCTATATATCGATTATACATTTCCTCCGGCCCCAGGAGTTCACCAAATAGAAAGAAATTTCGTTTGCCAAGTGTATATGCATATTCGCGTACATGCGAACAGAACTGGCTGATTGTTTTTTCTCCCATGTGCTTGACCGCATCCAGCCTAAACCCATCAACGTCTGTTTCGCGAATCCAATAGCAATGAATCTTCGTGAGCACCTCCTGTACATAGAGTGCTTCGGGAGAATCATCGTTACGAAACGCCTTGAGGTTTAAGAAATCTCCCTCCCTCGTTTCCGGATAACTATCGAAGTTTCTGATCTGTCCTTTTTTAGAGTATAGATCCGGGTTGCGCAGTTCAATCGGACAGGGTTTATCTTCAAATCTCCATTTTCCGAAAGGAAACACTATACCATTGTAATAGTAATACGGTACATCGCCCGGATAACTCCAGTTGTTCCCGGAATGATGTAAAACGATATCAAGGAATACACGCATACTGCGAGCATGCGCAGCATCTACCAGGTTTGCCAGATCTTCTGTCGTTCCAAAGCGCTTGTCTATTTTCGTATAGTCCTGAATGGCATACCCGTGATACGAGTCATTGTTGTTTTCAAAAACGGGACTTAACCATATTGCTGTGCATCCCAGGGCTTCAATATAGTCGAGGTTGTTGGTAATGCCCTTCAGGGTACCACCACATGTTTTCTCCAATTGCTCCGGAGTTCCGAATCCAGTAACTTTTCCGGGCGCTGCATCGGCAGTGCGGTGATGGCTGTCGTGGAACCGGTCAACCATAAGGAAGTATATAAATTCTTCGCGCCATTCCCGCCCGCTATTTGTCCAATAGTGTTTGCCCGGCTTCGGCGTGAGGTCGAGATCATGGACAGATGGTTTGCTCATCAGAAGGTGTCTTTGATTTTATAGTGAACGTTGCTATAAGTAAAGGTGTCGCCTTTTGTCTTTCCTTCCATGAGCTTGTATATCGGACTGTGTGTTGATATACCTATATATACATGCCCGTCAACGTTAATTTTTTCCAGACTTGCTGAAACGAAAAATGTATAGTGATTAGTGATGACGATAGCACCCAGTGCTACATAATGGCGATCGGTATCGGGCGCTCGGCTCAGCGTTTGAAGAATCTCCAGTTCGACATTCGCAAATTCGATTTGCGCGTTAAGTGTGTTGATCTCGGTCATCCGCTCTGCCTGCGCTGCGATGTCCTTCGTGTCGTAGGGTTGGTTATTCAGATCTTCGTCAGACCCGAGCTGACGCAGTCTTTCTTTGAAGTCATCAATCAGGAATTGCTGTTTAGCAATGCAGGCATCGAGCAGTTTTTTGCGTAATCCTTTTTTGTCTATCGTTGTTATCATAGAACCAATATGTATAGCAATATGCTAAAATGTAATAACCGTGATCATCAACCCGGTTGATATTGGTCATCGGATGTTAATGCGCTTAAAATAATGCTGCTTAACAGGCGGCAACTATCTGTGTTCGAGATGACGCACATCGTAGCGGTTGGTAATGATGCTATATACTTTTGAATAAAAACACTATGAAAAAGGTATGTATTTTAGGGCTCCTGCCAGGTATACTTCTGGTGGTTAGCCATGCATTGCAAGCACAGATTGTAATGCCCGATCTTAGTCCTCTTGCTACCGTTACTCAAAAGGTAGGATTCAATGAAGTGATGTTTGAGTATTCCAGACCCAGTGTGCGCGGTCGTGTAATCTTTGGCGAGCTTGTTCCTTACGATGCGATATGGCGCGTAGGAGCAAACGCTTCCACAAAAATGCTGGTACGCGAAACAATTACCATTGAAGATAAACATAAACTGTTGCCGGGTATTTATGGTATATATGCTATTCCGCGTAAGAATGAATGGACGCTTATCTTTAGTCGCGATGCATGGCTATGGGGCAACTTCGGATACCTGGAGATGAATGATGCGCTTCGTATACAGATAAAGCCGCAGGTACTGAAGGAACAAGTGGAAACCTTTACCATACAATTTGCGAATGTTTGTACTAGCTGTGCTGAAGTACAATTTCTGTGGGACTTTACAAAAATATCGTTTCGCATTTCAACCGAACTTGATGATAAGGTAATGTCACAGATCAAGAGTTTCACCAATAATCCTGAAGCTCGACTCGCCGGTGAATATTACCTGGCTGCCAAGTATTATCTTGATACAGACCGGGATTTGAAACAGGCGCTGGAATGGATTGACAAAGCGCTAAAGTATGCACCGACTGGTTATTGGATGATGCATACCAAGGCAGAGATATATGCAAAGATGGGACAGTACAAAGAAGCTATTGAAACGGCACAGCTTTCCATAAAAGAGGCGCAGTTAAAAAATGATGAAGACTATGTTCGCATCAATGAACGTGAAATAGCGAAA
>DJFR01000213.1:32187-54897 GCA_002432545.1 Flammeovirgaceae bacterium UBA5867
CGTAAAAAAATATCGCGGAAAGGAGAGGACCTTGCTGATGCACTCGATAATAAAATAGACGAAAAGTTTGATGAACTATTGGCAGCTGTTACCGGTAAGGTAAAAAAACATGCTTCAAATGAGCCGGCAGCTAATAAACGTGAAATGGTGGACTGAGCACAGTCCACCATTTTCGTTTGTTCTTTCTATAGGGAAGTAAACCTCTATATAATCGGCTATATTTCTTAATAACGCAATAGAAGTGCCAGGTGATTGAATTGTTCCAGCTGGTTATTTTCTGTGAAAATTACTTTACCATTTTTGGCGCGCACTACTTCAATAAGATTGTCTACAGCATCGGGTATAATGGTATATGGTTTTGTGGGAGGTTGTAAGTGCAGCGTGCCTGGTTCATCCTTCCGATAACCACGGTGATGCAGATCTTTTTCCACCAGCAGCATCAATCCACGTCCTTCCATAGCTGCAGTCCTATAATTGACAGGCAGGGGCTTTGTGTACTCTGCAGAAAAATATCGATTTCACTTGTTTTCATTTTTATTCTTGCGGTTTGAGTAATGGCATCCTTGTACAGATATACCAGTGTATACTAAAATTGTAATTCACCCCTGGATGGGGACATTGCCGGTTTTGGATATACTTCCAGTGGGTAACGCTTCGGTATGCTGTTGCAAGGGTTTGTTGTAATGCAAATTGTCTACGGCCGTACGAAGACGGTTATTCAGGTCATCGGCCAATTCCCGAAGCGAACTCGACTCCGTTGCTTGCGGAATGGTTTTCAGCGGATTGATCGCCGAAACTTCAACGCAGTTGTTCTCGTGTTCCTGAATAACAATATTACAGGGCAGCAGAACCCCTATATGCGAATCTATGCTCACAGCCTTAAACGCAAATTGAGGATTGCAGGCTCCCAGAATTGTATACTTCCTGAAATCTATAGCAAGCTTTTGCTTGAGCGTTTCCTTCAGGTCAATCGTTGTAATTATACCAAAGCCTTGCTGTTGCAGATTCTGGGTAATCTTTTGAATCACTTCTTCAAAAGGTATAGTTAATGTACGTGAATAGTAGTAGCTCATATATATTTGGGTTTAGCGGAAGTATATCTATAACTTTTCTCTGTATGATTGCGAGGATGCAATCCTCTCATCACATTTAATTGTGTGGACAATCTTCTAGCAGCGTGCGAAAACTTTTTGTCTTAGGGTATTCATCGCAGGTAAATTCGCAGTCTATATTCAATTTGTTTTATATGTCGCTGACCGCTTCCTGAAACTGACGTGATTCTACTTCGGCTTCATTTATATTTTGTATTCCGCGAATGATCGCATCCGGGTTGAATGAAACCGAATCAATACGGCAGGAGACGAGAAACTGTGCAAAAGCAGGATAGTCGCTGGGGGCTTGCCCGCAGAGACCTACCTTTACTCCCTTATGATGCGCAACCTCAATGAGGTTTTGGATAAGCATTTTTACCGCAGCATTATTTTCGTCAAATAACCCACTTATAATTGCTGAATCTCGATCGATGCCCAGCGTCAATTGAGTAAGGTCGTTGGACCCGATGGAGAACCCATCAAAAAGCTGAGCGAATTCTGCTGCCAGCAAAATATTACTTGGTATTTCTGCCATCACATATACTTCAAGTCCGTTTAGTTTTCTTTTTAGTCCAAAACTCTCCAGGGTTTGCAGTACCTGCCGCGCTTCTCCGGTGGTGCGGCAGAAGGGGATCATAATCTTCACGTTGGAGAGTAACATTTCTTCACGCACTTTTTTTATAGCGGCACACTCCAGAGCAAATCCTTCGCGGTAGCGCTCATGGTAATACCGTGATGCACCACGAAATCCCAGCATTGGATTTTCTTCTTCGGGCTCAAAGTATTTACCTCCCAGAAGTTTCATATACTCATTTGTCTTGAAGTCGCTCATCCGCACAATTACATCCTTCGGATAAAATGCTGCTGCCACAAGACCTATTGATTCAGCGAGCTTGTCAATAAAGAAATGCTTCTTGTTGGTATAGTGTCTTGTGAGTGCATCAATCTGTTTTTTCTCGGCATCGCTTGGAAGATCATCATATTTTACCAATGCCATCGGGTGAACTTGTATAGTATTGCTGATCATAAATTCCATACGGAGCAGGCCTACACCTTGATTCGGATAAGCAGCGTAGTGTAGTGCTTTCATCGGATCGGCAAGAATAAACATAGGACTTGTTCGTGTATGCGGTATATTCTGTAGTTCAATTTTTTTCTCCTGCCACTCCATATGGCCGCTATATACATATCCTTCATCACCGCCTGCACAAGATACAGTGATCTGTTGGCCGTCAACCAATTTTTCTGTTGCGTTCAGAGTACCCACTACAGCAGGAATGCCGAGCTCACGGGCTACAATGGACGCATGGCTGGTTCGGCCGCCTTTATTCGTAACTATACATATAGCTTTTTTAAGAAGTGCATTCCAGTCGGGATTGGTAATGTCTGCTACAATGATGTCGCCCTGTTTTACTTTAGGACTATCGGTGAGTGACTTGACAATGGATACTGTGCCTGTAACGATCGAGCGCCCTACAGCTTTTCCAACCAGCAGTGGAGATTGTTTTGAAACCATTTTGTATTCTGTAATCGCGATCGCTTTACGATTGGTATGTACGGTTTCAGGGCGCGCCTGCACGATATATAGTTTATTGGTAGCGCCATCTTTAGCCCACTCAATATCCATGGGAGTATGGTAATGGTTTTCAATTTGAAGTGACCATTTTCCCAGGAGATGTACTTCTTCGTCCGAAAGAATGAACTGATCGCGCAGGGAAGCATTTGCTGCACGCCACACCGTATTGTTTTCGCCCTCACCATATACCAGCATTTGTTCCTTGCTGCCCAGACTTCGATATACTATACTTTCTGCGTTGTTTTCAATAGCGTTTTTGAAGAGGTAATATTCATCTGTATTCACAGCGCCTTGCACTACACTTTCACCCAGGCCCCATGCCCCCGTTATATAGATAATGTTGCTATTTCCATTTTCAGGTTCAATAGTAAAGATCACACCTGCACTGCCTATGTCTGAACGCACCATGCGCTGTACGCCCACTGACTGACCTACCTGCATATCGGTAAATGAATTATCAATGCGATATTTGATGGCCCGATCGTTAAACAACGATGCATAGCATTTCTTAATTGCTATCAATACATTTTCAGCCCCGGTCACATTCAAAAATGATTCGTGCTGACCTGCGAAACTTGCTGTTGGCGAATCTTCTGCCGTGGCACTGCTGCGTACCGCTACCGAATGATTCAATCCTTCTTCCAGTAACTGACGATAACTTTCTTTAACAGCTTTAGTTACTGCCTCCGGTAAATTACCGGACAATATCAGTTCCCTGCATTGGACTCCTACAATTGAGAGGTTTGAGAGGGATTGTCTGTCGAGTGTATTCAATACATCCTGAATACGTGACGCTAATTTATTATACTCGAGAAATTCATAGTAGGCGTCAACGCTCACCGCAAAACCGTCAGGCACCTGAACACCAAGGCTTGCGAGATTGCGTATCATTTCCCCCAGCGAAGCGTTCTTGCCACCTACTTTAGCTGTATCTTTTGAGGAAAGCACATTAAACGGATATATATATATGACTGCATACGATGTGGTGTTAGCGTGTGTAAACTTATCGTTCATGCGCGTGGTAAACGATGAGCGCCATCATTGTTTACGCTGATTATAATCATCTGACAAATACGTAGTATATATCCGTTGCGGATATGCATGATGTAAATCATTTGTCATGGGCTATAAACGTCATGAACTCTTTGGCGGGATGGTGGCATCTTCACCTCATCATGCCACAGCAAAAGAATAAAAAGTCATCAAACTCAAATGCGCGTCAGTCCAAATTCGGCTGGCCCTTGTTGATCCTGGTCGGTTTTCTGGGGTTGGCATTGTGGAGTATATATTTTCCATCCTCTACCGAAATATCGTGGTCGTATTTTCAGCAAGAGATTTTGCCACGAAAGGCAGTTCGTAAAATCGTTATAGAGAATCGGGAGAAAGCACGCGTATATATCAGGCAAGAGTTTGTAAATGATTCGTTGTTCAGAGATGCCATGAAACTGCCGCTCGGCTTGACGGGTATCAAGACCGGACCTCACTATAGTTTTGAAATCGGATCGGTAGAAAATTTTGAACAGGTTCTGGAACGGACGCAACATGATATTCCGGTAAAGGATCGGATCGAACTGCTATATCAATCGAAAAGTAATGTTGTTGATCTGCTGGCACTCCTTATTCCGCTTGTTGCATTCTTCCTGGTGGCGAGGTTTTATCTGGCCGCACGTAATGATAGTATGGGCACCGGCACATCGATGTTCAGCTTTGGGCGATCTACTGCCAGACTGCTGGAGAACGATGGTAAAAGTGCTATAACATTTGATGATGTGGCCGGACAGGAGGAAGCAAAACAGGAGGTAAAGGAGATAGTTGATTTCCTCAAAGATCCACAACGGTATACAAAACTTGGCGCTAAGATACCCAAGGGTGTAATTATAGTCGGTCCACCGGGTACAGGAAAAACACTTCTGGCAAAAGCAGTAGCCGGTGAAGCGCAGGTGCCGTTCTTCTCACTATCTGGTTCAGAGTTCGTTGAAATGTTCGTAGGTGTTGGCGCATCGCGTGTTCGCGATCTCTTTAAGCGTGCTAAAGAGAAAGCACCATGTATAATTTTTATTGATGAGATTGATGCTGTAGGAAGATCGCGTGGAAGAAATGCTCTTTACTCAGGGGTAAACGATGAACGCGAGAGCACGCTCAATCAGTTGCTCACCGAAATGGACGGCTTCGGGACAAACACAGGTGTGATCGTACTGGCGGCAACAAATCGCGCGGATATACTTGACCCGGCTCTTTTGAGACCGGGGAGATTTGACAGACATATATACCTGGAGTTGCCAAGCCAAATGGAGCGAAAAGAAATTTTCAAGGTTCACATCAGGCCATTAATACTTGCCGGGAATGTTGATATAGAATTTCTCGCAGCGCAAACACCCGGATTTTCCGGTGCAGATATAGCCAACATTTGTAACGAAGCTGCGCTTATTGCGGCACGCACCAAAAAAGAAAAAGTGGAAACACTGGATTTCTTCAATGCTATAGATCGCATCGTGGCAGGTCTTGAGAAGAAAAGTAAAATCATTTCAAAGGAAGAGAAGAAAATAATAGCATACCATGAAGCCGGGCATGCTATTGTAAGCTGGTTGCTGGAGCAGGTTGATCCGCTCGTGAAGGTATCGATTATTCCACGAGGTAAATCACTAGGGGCAGCATGGTACTTGCCGGAAGAGCGGCAAATTCGTATGTATTCTTATTTTGTACAGAAGCTGTGCGCAACCCTGGCAGGGCGTGCCGCTGAAGAGATTATGTTAGGTGAATTTTCCTCCGGCGCAGCTGATGACCTGGAGAAGGTAACGAAAGAAGCATATACCATGGTGTCGTTCTTTGGATTCGATAAAAAAGTTGGAAATGTAAGCTTCTATGATTCAACCGGAAAAACAGATATGGCTATTCACAAACCGTACAGTGAAGAGACCGGAAAATTGATTGATGAGCAGGTAAGGCTATTGATTGGAAGTTGTTACCAGCAAGCAAAACAAATTCTTGTTGAGCATAAAGCTGAGTTAATAACCATGGCAGAATTGCTGCTGCGCAAGGAGGTGGTCCTCAAGGATGAAATCCAGAATATTCTGGGCGTTCGGGTGAATGAAAGTAAGGTACTGGAAAAGTCTGCAGTATAGCACTATATCAGTACGTGTCTGTGTAAAAAGCCACGTGGAGTATATATGGGGATGAGAATAATTTTTCTGTGATGAAGATGTTCCATACCCGGAACACTCGTCATGTAACAAGTTCAACGTGATGAATATTTTTGTAAAAAAAGAGATATATGCCAACCAACAAATCAAAGAAAAAGATGGCCGCGAGACCAGCAACCAAAGGCTCGGCCACGCGACAGGAAACGTCATCGACAACTTTCGGTGATGCAGAAAAAAGTATATTGAACCAGATGTATAGTGTAACCAAGCACTGGCAATCTGATATGAAGTTCTTTTATGATGAGCTGCTCTTCTTTAAGAACCTTGTTGACAAGTATATTTTTATGAATCTCCTCCAGGAAAGCAACATTGCCAGTTCGCAAAAGACAACAGCGGAACTTCTAAAGCTCGACAACCAGCAGGTAAATCTGGGGCGCAAGCTTGAGGAACATATTAAGCACCTGGTTAACCTTATTGAGAATCCTTTTTCGCATAGTATGCAAGAATGCAAAGACGAGCATGTGATGCTGGAGACAGCGATCGCCAATTTTGTAAACGACTTTCGCTCTGCCAAGAAGAATATATTTCGTTTGGCAGAAACGGCAATCAATTCACAAAAATCAAAACACTTGTTGAAGGGACAGTGAACGTATATAGGGTTGTGCTGCCTGCTGCGGGATATTTTAATGCTTCGATAGGTATATATATAGATTCCGTTTAAAGGGCGGTTTTTTTGAAAATTATATGCCACATCCCGCGAAGGTCGCCTTCCCTGAAATTCACAGCCTTGTCGCTGGGATAAAGCCGGTTTATTTGCGCGGCTGTAGTTGCACTGATTTGTTCCCCGCGTTTACCGTGGCAGCTCAGACACATACCTTGCATTATGATGGGTTTGAAATAGTGAATGGCTTCCCTGTCTCTGACGATTCGGCTCCCGGGTAACATCTCTTTCATTTGCATTTCCGTAGTCATGTCTTCAAGTACGCTTAATTCCAAACTATCCGGCTGATTGTTGGTATTGCGATAGTGCAAGGCAGTACGTTTGATAAAGAAGGTATCGGCATAGCTTTGCGTTAAGAGCGCAGCATTCAGATTGCAAAAGGTAATGGCTTCTTCAATTCCCTTTTCGTTTATCGCCTTAAGCAATGAGTTTCGTAGGGAGTCGAATGTTTTGGCCGTAATTTCAGAACCTGCTTTCATATAGACTGAGTCCGGCATGGAGAGTTTCGCTTCATGCGGCCTCTGTGCGCAACCAGCAAATACCAGTACCAACATGATTGCAGCTATAACCGTGCACGGTAATTTATTCCGTTTTATAAAATGTTTCATATAGTTAATTGAGAGTATCTTTTCTTTACGAAACTATAGCCTGCAGGAAGATAAAGTAACAGGGGCCATCGCAAGATGCCCCTGTTTTACAGATCAGTCTTTTACAAATTTATAAAAGCCGGATTTACCGGTCGTTGAACGTATATGAAGTATATACATTCCCGGCCGGTAGCCGGATACTTCAACCTGTGTAGCACCTGACTTGAGTGTATGTACTTTTTGATAAAGTGTATGGCCGCTTATGTCTTGTATATTTATCTCTGTACGTGTTTCGGTTGTTGGATTCTCATTAGACAGATCTATTGTGAGCCAGTCTTTCGCCGGATTAGGATATATAATTGATGTATTACCAGTGGAAGGAGAGGTTTCCGCAAATGTATCCTGACGCGAAGCAGAGGTACCTTGTCCACACGTTACGGCATCAAGATCAAAGCCATCGGATAAACCATTGAATGCGAGTACAGAAGTTGGTGTACAGTCGTTGTTCAGTATACGTGCATTGCGATCGGTCTTGTCAATAATTTTTACATATTGAAACCAGGATATTTTTCCCGCAATATCAAAAGCGTGATCCAGTGTACCCTGGCATGTAGCGGGCGATGTGAGGCCGAGCGATACCCAGTTGATACCATCTTTTGAAACCTGTACTTCTGCACGTTCAGGATTTTGGGCAAATGTTGGTTCACCCTTCGAAAACTCATATACCTGCAGATCGTTTCCGGGTTCATCGTTAATTACGCCAGACATGCGAAGCACTATAAATCCGCTATAGCCAAGCGCATAGTAGTGAATGGCTACATCGAACTCAGTTGCATCCGGTTTACCAAGTGTCCAGTAAGGGGCACTATAGTTTTCGTCAATGTTATACCCGTTCCTTTTCATTCCCTGGTGAAATGAGACAACATCGGAAGCAAAGCTGCATGCAGGCGGATCACATAACGATGTGCTCGCGGCCTTTACTATGCTTCGTGCGGTTCCATCGCCATCTGTCCAACTGAGTTTTATCGTTCCGGGGAAAGATGGTTCCCGCACATTCCGAACCGGGGAGGAGAAGTATGTATCGCTATTAGCCCGCGCTATAAGCGATTGCGGAGATCCGTTGAAGAAATACACGGGCTGCCACGTAACCGGTATATTGAAATTATTTTTGTTGTGTATACGCCAGCGCTTATCCATTGGGTTATCGCTGCAGACAGCGTGAAGCGTTAGTGTTTGGAATGGAGTACGTTCCCGCACAACCAATGTATAGGTTGTTTCGGTTATAGAGCATGTTTCAATCATGGCGCTGATGGTAAAGGTATAGGTACCTGATGCAACCGGTATACCGTGAATATAGCCTGATACCAGTGTGGAGTCACTCAGGGTCAGGCCCGGAGGTAATGCTCCTTCCGTTACTTCCATACGAAAATTGCTATAGTCTATTTCAAAGGCATAAGGAGCTTCCAAACCAACGGGTTGGTAATAAGGTTCATTCATTGGAGCATACGAGAGTTCTTCCGGTGACGGAGTCATACGCTGGGGATAAAGACATGTAAAATTCTGTGTAAGCATTAGCGTATCCTGGCAACCACCGGCTCCGGTTCCGGCAATAGTAAATGTATTGACTCCGGTGTGCAGGGCGTGCCCGGTAATGTATACTATATGTTCATCATCTGGAGTAATTGCTGAATCCACCTGGAATCCTGGCGGAAGCTCTACTGCCCGCAAGCGGGTGGAGTCCCAACCGCTGTAAGTGCCGAAGATATAGAATGAAATCATACCTACCTGCGAAATGCCCGGCTCACTTGAGAGCAGGTCAACCCTAAAGGCATCGCACGGTTTTTTCCAGTCAACGTGCATAGTATATTGTTGCTCATATATAGGGCAGCCATCTTTCGAAAAAGCTGTTAATGTAAATTGCCTTGAGCCGGGGGTGGTTGGTATACCACTCAAAATGTTTTTGTCGAGCACGATGCCGGGCGGCAGGTTTCTGATCACTTTGAATATTGCACTGTCGTCAACAATACCCTTGCTACTGGCCGACAGTGTGATAGACAGCGGATCGCCTATATAGTACA
Organism: Flammeovirgaceae bacterium UBA5867; assembly: GCA_002432545.1. GTDB lineage: Bacteria > Bacteroidota > Bacteroidia > Cytophagales > Cyclobacteriaceae > Ohtaekwangia. The sequence continues at coordinate 41,381 of DJFR01000213.1, forward strand.
CGATTGAATCGATAGCAGCGGATGAGGGGGCTATAGCATCGTACTCCCTGCAAAGTGTATTGGGCTCTATGACCTCCAGGATATACCCTTGTTTTTTAAGCGTACAGCCGTTCTCAGATGCCGTGGCGCTGAGTTCGAACATATATATACCGGGGGTTGTTGGTATACCGGAAATCTGGCGGTTGCTAAACGTAAGGCCGGGGGGCAAGGCTCCTGACGTTACATCGACATTCACCCCGGATATACCCACTCCGATAGAAAAGGACTGGCTATATTGTTTCCCCACAATACCATAGGGTAGCCTGGGTTTTGATGGACGAATGGAATCCAGAGGAAATATACTGCAGGATACATTCCAGGTATAGCTTAATGTATCGGTGCATCCTTTATTGGTATACGCGGCAACGGTTACGGTGTGTGGACCAACAAACCGAGGAATGCCTCTTACGCTAGCCTCATAGGATCCGTGGTTATGAGACATTGTGAAACCTTCTGGCAGACTAACAGCGGTATAGGTAACGGAGTCAAAGTGGTCGGTGCGGTAAATGATAATCCCGTTTTGTCTTAAGTGCAGGGGAGCCCCACTGTGAGCGGCTATACGGATGGCGAAGTCCGTACATGGTAAGTTATATCCTATATTGAGCGTAAAGGTTCTTTCAAATATAGGGCAGCCAGGAGCGGAAGCGGCTGCTATCGTAAAAACGTAGGTACCGGCTTTTGTTGGTGTACCGACTATTTGGTTACCGAAAAGGATGACGCCCTCGGGGAGCGAGCCACTGGAAAGCGTAAATATACCATTCAGGTATATACTGTTGTGCTCTGCGCGAAGCGTTATTGTATTACGCTCACCAACAATAAAGGCGCTGTATTGAAATGAACTTATCTTGTTGACCGTTGCACAAGGTTGGGCGTGCAGAGACAGAAGGAACGAACAGGCTAGGCCAAAGGCCATGATGGGTTGGAATACATATCTTTTCATAGCGTGGTGGGTTTTAATGCAGATTCTTAATGCGATAGGCAGCCCGGCTGTCACATCTAATTTCCCCGTACATCACGAATTGTGGAATGACCAATATCTGCATCGCTCATGATTTTGATCGGTCATGGAAAATATCAGATCGCATTGAACGTGACCAAAGTCACGGTACAGTTCATACCCATCCGGTAATTTTGCATTAAAATATATCAACACACATGAATAGAATAGTAACGACATTGATCCTCGCTATCGCAAGCGTACTGTCAGCCAGCGGGCAGGAAGTTTCATTGTCGCTTGATCAGGCTTTGGAAGCTGCGTTGAGAAATAATGCCGAAGTAAAAATTGCCGGGCTGGATGAGGTGAGCGCGGAAGCCCGGTATCGTCAAACCGGTGCCATGGTACTGCCGCAAATCAAGCTCAGCTATACCGGCATGAGTACCAACAATCCGTTGAACGCTTTCGGATTCAAACTACAACAGCAGGTAATAACGCAAAATGACTTTAGTCCTTCGTTGCTCAATGAGCCATCGGCCACGCAGAACTTTACAACCAAAGCGGAGTTGCATCAACCTGTTCTCAACCTGGATATGTGGCGGATGCGGCAGGCTGCACATGAAGAGCAGTCGGTCTATGCTCTGAAGACAAAGCGAACAAAAGAATATATAGTGCTCCAGGTACAGCAAGCCTATGCACAGCTCCAGCTTGCTTACCAGGCAGAGGCTGCTCTGGAAGAAGCATCGTATACTGTGAACGCTATTTATACAGCTACTGAAAATCGTTTTGCTAAAGGATACTTGCAAAAATCAGATTTACTGCAGGTAGAAGTCCAGGTCAAAACAACAGAGAGTAAACTTGCAGAGGCTCGGAGCAATATTCAAAACGCATCAGATTACCTGGGGTTGCTGATGGGAACTGACGGTGGAATCATCTATAAAGCCGATACGATTACCCGTGTAGCAACAGTACCGGAGCCTGCTATAGCTGACGATCGTGCTGATTTCAAAGCGATGCAGTTTGCAATTAAAGCGCAGGAAAAGATGATTCAATCCGGCACTATGTCGTACCTGCCCAGACTCAACGCATTCGGTGAGTATATGATCAACGACAGCCAGGCATTTGGTTTTGGAGCTGATTCGTACCTGGTGGGTGCACAATTATCGTGGACCTTGTTTAACGGAACGGCTACACGCAACAAGATTGCCGCGCAACGCATAGAACGCGACAAGACAGTAGCGCAGCTTGCTTTACAGAAGGAGCAGGCTCAACTGGAACTGAACAAGACTATGCGCCAGTTAAACGATGCCCGATTTGCAATGCAACAGCAGAACGTTGCAGTAAGCCAGTCCGCAGAAGCGTTGCGCATTGTTCAGAACCGATATCAGCAGGGGCTGGTAACAACCAACGATGTATTACAGGCGCAGTCGCTTTTTTCACAACAACGGCTTCTTCTTGCACAAACCATTTATCAATATAACATAACGGCTGCATACCAGTCATTCCTGACATCTACAAACGAAAAATAACACATCCATGAAACGATATATTTATATAGTAACAATGCTTGTTCCTGCTATCTATATACTTAGTTCCTGTACGCATGATGAGCAAACGCGTAATGAGCCGAAAGATACTTCTGTTGCTGTATCCGTTAGCACGGCACGAAAGGAAGCTGGACATACAGTCAAGAGCAGTGGCGAAATTGCATCCGTAGAAACAGCTGCGATCAGCACGCGTATAATGGGCTTTATCACGAGCATTAAAGTAAAGCCTGGTGATAGAGTTCAGAAAGGACAATTGCTGGTAACGATCAGCAGTGAAGATCTGCTTGCCAGGCGCGCGCAGGCACAGGCCGCAGTGTCTGAGGCTGAAGCAGCACTTCGTGATGCGCAAAAAGATTATGAGCGCTATACCGAGCTATACAAACAGCAAAGCGCTTCACAGAAAGAACTTGAAAACACTACACTTCACTACGAAGCACTAAAGGCTAAAACGGAAGCTGCCAGGCAGATGTGGAATGAAGTGAATGCAATGCTGAACTATACCAATCTCAAGGCTCCGTTTGCCGGAGTAGTAACGCAAAAAAATCTGGATGCCGGAAGCATGGCGAGCCCCGGAACACCGATTCTGGTGCTTGAGCAAACGGGAAGCTTTTGTGTAAACACGTCTGTAACGGATGCCGACATTAACCTTGTAAATGCAGGGGCACAGGCACAGGTTGTGGTAGAATCGATCAGAAGAACACTAACCGGTAAAGTATCAGAAGTAAGTCCGTCCTCGCAAATGAATGGAGGAAGGTATAATGTCAAAATAGAGATTCCCGCCGGCGAGAAAAACGGCCTACGCTCCGGGATGTATACGAAAGTCTCAATCGATGTTTCGGGCAAGGTCGATGATCATATTGTGGTGCCGGTTGCAGCAATTGTAACGCGCGACCAGCTGAATGGTATATATACCATCAGTGAAAATAAGACAGCACTGCTTCGGTGGGTAAAGCTCGGAAGAGAATCGGGTGATCACGTTGAAGTGCTATCGGGGTTAAGCAGTGACGAACAATTTATTGTTAGCGCAGAAGGCAAGTTATACAACGGTGTGCCCGTGATAATCAAATAATTTTTACAATCCATTACGAACCGTAAAGAACAAAACATGAAAGAAGGGTTGTCAGGAAATATAGCGAAAGCATTCTTGCAGTCGAAGTTAACCATTCTGCTGATGGTTGCTTTTCTACTGATAGGCGGATATAGCACGTTGTTGATTCCACGGGAGGAAGAACCACAGATCAATGTACCCATGGCGGATATTTTTCTTCGCTATCCCGGGGCATCACCCGCAGAGGTAGAAGCAAGAGTATCACAACCGCTGGAAAAAATTATCTCCAACATTAAAGGTGTTGAATATGTATACTCTACTTCGATGAGGGGACAAGCCATGCTTATTGTACAGTTTTATGTGGGTGAAGATCATGAGCGATCGCTGGTAAAGCTATATGATGAGCTGATGAAGAACATGGACAAAATGCCTGCGGGTGTAATGATGCCATTGGTGAAAACGCGCGCGATCGATGATGTGCCTGTGTTGGGATTAACCTTATGGAGCGATACGTATAACGATTATGAGCTGAAGCAGATCGGGCAGACACTTACCAATGAAATAAAAAAGATACCCGATGTTGCCGCGGTAAATATACTGGGCGGACGAAGCCGTCAGATCAGTGTTACATTGGACAAGGATAAGATGGCGCTTCATCGCGTTGACTTTCTTTCCATTGGTCAGCAATTGCAAGGCAGCAATGTGCAGGTTCAGGCGGGTACACTTACACGTCAGGATACTTCGTATACGGTCGATGCCGGAAATTTTTTAACCAGCACGGAGGAAGTTGCGTCACTGGTGGTAGGTACTGACAACGGACAGCCGGTATACCTCAGGCAAGTTGCCACTATTGAAGACGGTGCCGAAAAGCCATCTCAATATGTAGTATATGGCGCAGGTCAGTTTGATCCGCAGCATGCAGCACAATACAAGTCAGAGTACCCTGCTGTTACGCTTTCCATCTCCAAAAAGAAAGGAGCTGATGCAATGAAGTTGTCAACCCGGATCATCTCGAAAGTAGAACATGTTAAACGGGAATTGATACCGAGTGAAGTGCATGTTACGGAGACGCGGAATTATGGTGAGACAGCTTCAGAAAAAGTATTGGAGTTACTGTTGCATCTTGGTGTAGCCATTATTGCCGTTACATTGTTTGTGATGCTGGCAATGGGGTGGCGTGGCGGACTTGTGGTATTCTTATCTGTGCCGGTAACTTTTGCGCTTACATTGTTCAGTTACTATCTGCTGGACTATACCCTTAATCGTATCACACTCTTTGCGCTGGTATTTATTACCGGTATCGTGGTGGATGACTCTATCATCATTGCCGAGAACATGCACCGGCATTTCAAGATGAAGCGAATGCCGTTTCTGCAAGCTGCCATCTTTGCCATTAATGAAGTAGGAAATCCTACTATACTGGCAACCTTTACAGTGATCGCTGCGGTGCTGCCGATGGCTTTTGTATCCGGTATGATGGGACCGTATATGAGTCCGATGCCGATTGGTGCATCTATCGCGATGATGCTTTCACTGGTGGTGGCACTTACACTCACGCCTTACCTGGGTGCTGTATTTCTACGGGAAAAGGATGAAGATAAAGGACATGATCCGGTGAAGCTTGAAGACTCGAAGATATATAGACTATATAAAGCCTTCATTAATCCGATGCTTGAAACGCGATGGAAGCGGTGGGTATTCATTCTGGGGACAACCGTAGTACTGTTAATCTCAGCCTCGTTCTTCTATACCAAATGGGTAGCGGTGAAGATGCTTCCTTTCGATAATAAAAACGAGTTCCAGGTAATTATCGATATGCCGGAAGGCACTACGCTGGAACGAACAGCCGCAGTTACTAAAGATATAGCACAGTATATAGCACAGCAACAACAGGTAAAAAATTACCAGGGCTATATAGGTACTGCAGGGCCAATTAGTTTCAATGGACTGGTTCGTCATTATGACTTACGAAGGGGAGATAATGTTGCAGATATCCAGGTGAATCTTGCAGATAAAAAAGAACGGAGCGTGCAGAGTCATGAGATTGTTAAACAATTCCGTCCTGCCATTCAGGCGATTGCGCGAAAGTATAATGCTAATGTTAAGCTTGTAGAAATTCCGCCCGGGCCTCCGGTGTTATCAACGATTGTTGCCGAAATATATGGACCTGACTACGATGAGCAGATCCGTATTGCGGATGAGGTAAAGCAACTCCTTGAAAAAACGCAGGGCGTTGTAGATATAGATGGGATGACGGAGACTCCTCAGGCGGAATATAGCTTTACGGTTGATAAGGAAAAAGCTGCGCGATACGGTGTGAATCCCGTGCAGGTTGTTTCCACTGTGCAAGCTGCTTTATCAAATATGCCGGTGGGAGTGGTTCACGATGCTGCATCGTTCGACCCGGTAAACATCGTGCTGCAACTTGATGATGCCGAGAAATCAAGCATTGATGATATTCGCAACCTCAAGGTAATCAATCGTCAGGGCGAGCCTATTTCGCTTGGCAACGTGGTGACTGTACGCAGCGGTTTAAGCGATCGGAATATATACCGGAAAAATCAAAAGCGTGTAGTATACGTACTGGCCGATATGGCCGGTAATCTCGAAAGCCCTTCGTATGCGATCTTCGATGTGTCAGATAAACTCAGGAGCATTACGCTGAAGAAGGGATACTCGCTTGAAGAATCGTTTAATGCACAACCTGAGTATGAGGACAACTTCACCGTGAAGTGGGATGGCGAGTGGCAAATTACCTATGAAGTATTTCGCGATCTTGGAATTGCGTTCGCTGTAGTCATCATCATGATTTATATGTTGATTGTAGGCTGGTTCCAGGACTTTAAAGTTCCATTGGTAATGCTGGCGGCTATTCCGTTGTCGCTGATTGGTATCGTGCTTGGACACTGGATGCTGGGTGCTTACTTCACGGCTACTTCCATGATAGGCTTTATTGCTTTGGCGGGGGTGATGGTTCGCAATTCTGTCTTACTCATCGACTTTATCAATATACGACTTGCAGAAGGTGTGCCGCTGAAGCAAGCTATAATTGAAGCAGGGGCGGTTCGAACAACTCCGATTCTGTTAACAGCAGGAGCTGTTGTGTTGGGTGCTGTCATTATTCTGTTTGATCCGATTTTCCAGGGACTGGCCATTTCATTGATGGGAGGAACCATCACATCTACTTTCCTCACCCTGCTGGTGGTGCCTCTTCTATACTTTAAAATGATGCGAAAAAGTGCAAAGCAATAACACTATATATATTAAACATATAAATAATTATTAATATGAAAGAGCGAATCATAAGAGCTGTTGCCGGAACGCTGGTACTGATAAGTATCACCTTGGCGTACTTTGTTAACATTAATTGGCTCGGGCTGTCTGCCTTCGTGGGGCTTAACCTTTTACAATCCTCTGTTACCCGGTTCTGTCCGCTTGAGTTCATACTTGATAAGTTGGGGATAGATAAGACGACATAATATGAAATAGTTCCGACTTAAGCTTACCGTTGGGATAACTTAGAAGTGCAAAACTAAAAAAGTTAAACCCATTAAACTGCCAGAAAATGAGAATGGAAACGAACTCGCCTTAAAGAAATAAGTCGGAGAAAAGTCTCTCCTGAAAATCGAGTTGAGCTTCATGTAGAAGAAGCCGTTGTTTTACTTGCTACAGAACAGCGGCCCTAGGTCAAGTTCTCGCATCAAATGAACTACGCAAGCCTGGTATATTTATATCTCCTTGTGGAGTTCGTTGTGTATGGCAGCGTCATGATATGGAAACATTTTCCAACCCTTAGCTGCTCTCGAAGCTAAAGTGGCTCATGAAGGACTTATCCTCTCCTTATTACACGATCACAAAAAAACGTGACGCAGGGTAAAATATAGTTTAGTGTTGAAACACTTTGTCCTTTTTTGAAAAAAATGATTCCTATTCTCTGAATTCGGAAAATCGGGAATGATTATTTTCACGATTCAAAGTTTCGATGGCGTAGATTTTGAAAGGCTCTATATATTCAGAAATATGCAGGCAACCAGACATCGTTTATTTGGTGACCGACATTGTATATATGTAGACACTCTGTGCAAAATGTTTAAACTGATTGCGTGATAAGAGAATACATATATGGCATATCACGGCAGTAAAAGAATCTATGAGAGTTACGGGTGCGTATAAATTAGAGAAACTCGAATGATAAAACGTGCTATCCAATGAGGAAATATATTCTGCTTCTGTTGGTTGGATTTTTGGTTGTTTGGCACATCCATGCGCAGAACTTGTTGGAAGAACCAAAAAGTAAAGTTAGAAAATATACTATACAGAACGGTTTTCCGCTCCGGGTGCTGGATTGTATTACGCAGGACAAAGACGGACTGATGTGGTTTGCCGCTGAAGATGGGCTAGCACGATTTGATGGTAATTCCTTCAAGGTATTTAAAAATGATCCTGATAATCCTTATAGTATATCTCATAATTATATTCAATGGGTATTTACCGATTCCGAAGGTATAGTCTGGACTTCCTCGCCGAAAGGGCTCAATCGCTTCGATTCGAAGACAGAACGATTTATACACTACCGGCACAATCCTGCCGATAAAAATTCGCTTGCAGGAGACAATGTAGTTTTTATTACCGGAAGTCCTAATGGTAATTTATGGATTGCTTGTGCAGGCGAAGGTTTTACTTATTACGATAAAAAGAAAAATAAATTTATTCAATATACGCAAAGTAGTTTGCAGGGGCTGGCAAATTCGGAAGTCGTCCTTCTTCATGAAGATGACCAAGGCCTGTTGTGGGTGGGCACACTGGGCGGAGGACTGAGTGTGTTCGAAACGAACAACGGTATACTAACACGAAAGATAGAGGAACTCTCTCAGAAAAGCTCATTGCCTTCGCCTCATATACGATGTTTCAGTCCTGATGATCAGGGTAATCTTTGGATTGGCACTTCTAATGGGTTAGTTTTTTTTAATCGAAAAGAAAAAAACTTCCAAGTACTTAATACAAGTAACAGCGCCTTGCGAGGTAATATTATCAGGGCACTGCTGAACGATAGCAAACAGAATCTGTGGATTGCCGTGGAAGATAAAGGCTTGTATCGGATCGACCTTAAAAATTTTAACGGTCAGTCTATCGACAATCTTTCTGTTGAACGTAAATCGGGTGAAAATGAGTACATGATCTATAGGCATACCATTCACGCCATTTACGAGGATCGTGACGGAAACCTGTGGCTGGGAACGAATGGAGGTGGCGTTCAGATGATCAGCGGTATACCGGAAAAATTTACACGCATTCAGCGAAAACAGACTGGTGAATATGAAGGTGTTTATTTACGCTTTTGGGGAATGTGTACTGATAAAGAAGGCAATCTTTGGCTTGGGTCCGATGGTGAAGGAATATATAAATATACAACGCGTGGTGAGTTTCTTAAACGTTACTTTGCCGATGGAAAAAAAGGTAGTATAACAAACAATGCTATATTATGCGCATACCGCGATCATAACAATATACTTTGGTTTGGTACCTATGCGCAAGGATTATTTCGCTATGATGAAACAACGGATTCATTTACAAATTACGCACACGATCCGACTGATTCATCAAGTTTACGAGACAATGATCTGCGTGTTATCTTTGAAGATTCCAGGCATAATATATGGGTAGGCAGCAATGGAGGCGGTTTAAATTTATTCAATAGAAAAACGGGGAAGTTTACCTGCTATGCTTCTAAATATACCGAGACCAGCAGAGGCAGTGTGCGTGCTATCATTGAAGATAAAAAGGGAGGACTTTGGGTTGGTTGTCATGGCGAAGGTCTTCAGTATTTTGATCCGAAAGAGAAAACGCTTCAGCGGCATCTACATGATCCGAATGATAAAAATATACTTCCCAGTAATATAGTATATGCGCTGCATCTCGACAGCCACGGAAAGCTATGGATAGGAACCGAAGGCACGGGGCTGGCCGTGTATGACCTTGAACAGAAAACACTTCAGCAGTTCACAGAGAAAGACGGATTAGGGGGAAGTACCGTTTATGCCTTGCTAGAGGATCCGCGAGGAAATCTCTGGATAAGTACGAACAGTGGACTAACCAAATGGGATCTGCACGACAAAAAGTTTTATAACTATGATAATTCTGATGGACTGCAAAACGGTAAGTTCAATTCAAGTTCTTTTCTGTATGATAAAAGATTGGATATAATGGCCTTTGCAGGCACGGAGGGCGTAACACTTTTTCACCCGGAGAGGATAAAACAAAACCTGTTGTCGCCCAAGGTAATGATTACCGGGCTTCAGTTATTTAATAAACCAGTAATTGTAAACAGCCCTGCTCAGGAAGGATTTGTCTTAAAACAAGCTATCCATGAAAGTAAAGAAATCACATTAGCACATAATCAATCTGTATTCACCTTTGAATATACCGCTCTCAATTATGCTTATCCTGAAAAATGTGAATATGCCTATAAGATGGAGGGTTTTGATCAGGATTGGAATTATGTTGCTGACAAACGTACTGCAACGTACACGAATCTGGACCCCGGAGAATATATCTTTCACGTGAAAGCTAGTAATGATGATGGTGTGTGGAATGAACAAGGTGCCTCTATCAGACTTATCATTACGCCACCCTATTGGCAAACCTGGTGGTTTAGAAGTGCTATGGCATTTATCGTTGCCGGATCAGTATATATATTCTTTCAACGAAGAGTTAATGCTGTTAAAAGACAGAAAGTCGAACTGGAAGAACAGGTGCGCGTCCAGACAGCTGAGGTTGTATCAAAAAAGGAAGAACTGGAAATTCAGGCCAGCAATTTGCAAATGCTGAATGACCAATTACAGTCACAAACTGATTTCCTCGGCTTGGTTAATGATGAGCTTAAACAACAGCGAGAAGAAAATATAGGCAAACGGCAGGAAGCTGAGAAAGCAAGAGAAGAAGCAGAGCGTGCCCGGCGGGACGCTGAACGTGCTAACCAGGCAAAGAGTATATTTCTGGCCACTATGAGTCATGAAATACGAACGCCTATGAATGGAGTATTGGGGATGGCCTCGTTGTTGGCAGAAACAAAACTTACTTCCGAACAGCAAGAGTATACCGATACAATCCGCAGCAGTGGTGACGCGTTGCTTACAGTGATTAACGATATCCTTGATTTTTCTAAAATTGAATCCGGCAACCTTGAACTCGATTACAAGGGATTTGATATACGTCAATGCGTGGAGGAGGTAATGGATGTGTTCTCAACGAAAGCGTCTCAAAAGGGATTAGACCTGGTATATCAAATCGATTACCAGATACCCGCACAAATTATAGGGGATAGTCACCGGCTGCGGCAAATACTCCTGAACCTGATTAGCAATGCCATGAAATTTACTCACAAGGGAGAAATTTTTGTGCGGGTGGATTTACTGGATTCCAAAAATGATCAGCTGGAGCTTGCATTCTATATCCGTGATACAGGTATAGGTATACCTCCCGATAAAATTTCACGATTGTTTAAAGCTTTTTCTCAAGTTGATTCTTCCACAACCCGCAAATATGGCGGCACTGGTTTGGGTTTAGTGATCAGCCAGCGACTGGTTGAATTGATGGGAGGGACGATCACAGTTGAAAGTCATGAAGGTATAGGCACTATTTTTAGCTTTACTATTAAAGGTGAAGTAAGCCAGGAATCCATTCGTCAATATGTACTTTGTAATACAGTTGGAAATGAAGGTAAAAAAGTATTGCTGGTGGATGATAATGCAACGAATCTCTCCATACTAAAAACTCAGCTTGAAGTATGGAAGCTGTCGCCCACACTGGCTATTTCAGGAGAGCAGGCTTTGGAAATACTTACCAGTGATGAAAAATTTGATCTGATCATAACCGATATGCAGATGCCGGATATGGACGGCACGCAATTATCTCAGCGGATTAAAGCAAAGCATCCGCGCCTTCCTATAGTTCTGCTTAGCTCTGTTGGTGACGAGAGTAAGAAAAAGTATCCGGATCTTTTTATGGCTGTGTTAAACAAACCGGTAAAACAACAGCAGTTATGTAGAGTGATTCAATCAGCACTGCGACCTGGCGGCACACTTGTTACAGCTGATGTCCAGAAGGCAAAACAACTATTGTCGGAAGAGTTCGCTGTGAAATACCCGCTCCGGATTCTTATTGCAGAAGATAATCCTGTCAATCAAAAGCTGGCGATTCGCTTGCTTAATAAATTAGGATATAAAAAGATTGATGTCGTACAAAATGGTGTGGAAGTGCTTGAGAAGTTAAAGCACCAGTTTTACGAAGTAATTTTAATGGATGTACAAATGCCTGAAATGGATGGATTGGAAGCAACTCGCAGGATACGGGGGGCATCCGGTGACCAATCGGTTATTATCGCCATGACTGCTAACGCTATGCAAGGTGATCGCGATGAATGTATACAGGCAGGTATGGATGACTATATCAGCAAACCCATCATGTTAGAGATCGTAGTTAATGTACTCGAAAAGTGGGCTCTGGAAATTAAGCGGAAGAATGCATAGTTCGAGTTAAGTTTAGTAATTACCAATGTTCTGCAATTCTTTATTCGTTTAACTAAATGTCATCATTCACGGTGTGGAACTTCGTAAAGTAAGGGGAACAGATGAAATTAGTGAATCGTTAGCTTCATTCCGTAAGTATAGAAAATTGAGGCCATAGGCCGTCCTTTCCCACCGTGATAAACATGGATGAAATTTTACTAGGATCATGAAATTGTCAATGTAATTAAGGTTTAAGTCTTGGCTTTCTACACAACATCAAAACCTGACATTGTAAAGATTTCAGGTTTTTTTTGGTTCGAAGTGATCCTGTTTACTATATCATATCTTCGAATTTTACGGTGAATTTCGACTTTCCATTTTCAGGCTGAGAGTACATTTCGAACCTCATATTTTACCTCTGTCTTGCACAGTTTACAATTCTAAGAATAAGCTTGAAGGGACTCTGTATTTTTTCTTTAAATGTAGGTTCTGCGAGTTTTTTTTAAAAAACTATTCAATAAATTTATTGAATAGATGGAACCATCATCTTTACTTTGCGGTTAAAGTTTATAATCAACGGCAATTATGAATAAACGACAATACAAGGATACTATATATAGTGAACTGGCTCGGATTACAAAGTCTATGGCTAATCCTCATCGCATGGAAATCATCGAGTTGCTTGGGCAGGGCGAGTTTTCAGTTGAGCAGGTGGCTGAACAAACAAATCTTACGATTGCTAACGCATCTCAACATTTACAGGTACTAAAGCAGGCTCAATTGGTAGAGATAAATCGTCAAGGAAATTTCATTTTTTATAGTCTCTCCAATGATAATGTATTTAAGGCATGGAAGGCACTCCGTGAATTAGGTATTGAGCGTATTGAGGCAGTTGAAAAAGTAGTAAAGGAATTTCGGAAGTCGAAGTTCGATTTTCAATCCGTAACCATTGATGAATTAATTGAGAAAATAGATTCCGGAAAAGTAGTTGTACTTGATGTGCGACCTGAATCAGAATATAAGCAGGGACATATAGCGAACGCTATTTCAATTCCGATAGCGGANNTTTTGTGTGTATGCCGATGAAGCTGTGTCGATGCTCTTAAAGGCAGGATATAAGGCAAATCGGCTGGATGAAGGTTTTCCCGATTGGAAATTGAAAGACCTTCCAATTGAAGTTTCAATGAACTAAAGCACTTAACATGATAAACGAGGACTTAATTATTGACGTATCTACTTTGTCTGATTGGCTTCGGGAAAACCGTCCAGTTACTGTTTTAGATGTAAGGCCATTGGAGCAAAGAGAAGAATGGGCAATAACGGGAAGCGTTCATGCAGATATATATGACAAACTGAAGAATGGGGATGAACATGTTTTTGATAGCGTTGAGTTTAGGCGTGATCAACCAATCGTTACTGTGTGCGCAGCAGGGAAAACCAGT
>DJFR01000179.1:0-19623 GCA_002432545.1 Flammeovirgaceae bacterium UBA5867
GAAGCTTCCGGTACTAAATATGTACCGAAAGAATTGATGGATGCGTGGGCAAAGAAAGACCCGGTCGAGAATTTCGAAAAGTATCTGACGGAGCAAGGCGTTATTGATACAGTATATATAGATGCTGTGCGTAAGCGCCTCAAGAAAGAAATTGAAGATGGATTAACAACAGCGTTTGAAGAGAAGTATCCGGAAGCAAGTACAGAACGCGAGGTTGCAGATGTATATGCACCGTTCACACAAGTTGTTGTTGAGCCTGCTACCGAAAAAAAATCAGAAAAACGTTTCATCGATGCAATAAGCGATGGCTTACGGCAGAGCATGGAGCGATTTGATAACCTTGTGTTAATGGGACAAGACATTGCCGAGTATGGTGGTGTGTTTAAAATTACGGAAGGCTTTGTAGACAAATTTGGAAAAGCACGCGTACGAAATACTCCGCTTTGTGAAGCTGCCGTTGTTGGTGCAGGGTTAGGTCTTTCTATAAAAGGAATGAAGGCTATGGTAGAAATGCAGTTCGCAGATTTTGTTACCGAAGGCTTTAACCAGATCGTAAACAACCTCGCGAAAACACATTGGCGCTGGGGCCAGCCGGCCGATGTGGTAGTGCGCATGCCCACGGGAGCGGGAACAGCGGCAGGACCTTTTCATTCACAAAGTAACGAAGCATGGTTCTTCCATACACCCGGATTAAAAATAGTATATCCTTCCAATCCGTATGATGCGAAAGGTTTACTGTGTGCAGCGCTGGAAGACCCGAACCCGGTAATGTACTTTGAACACAAACTGATGTACCGCACCCTGAAAGATTTTATACCAGACGATTACTATACAGTTGAGATCGGAAAGGCAAAGCGTGTGCGCGAAGGTTCTTCATTGTCCATCGTTACCTATGGTATGGGTGTTCATTGGGTGAATGAAATTCTCGATACACTTCCGGATGTTGATGCCGATGTTATAGACTTGAGATCGCTGCTTCCCTGGGATAAAGATGCTGTGGTTGAATCGGTGAGGAAGACAAACCGCGTACTGATACTGCATGAAGACACACTAACGGGAGGGGTAGGGGCCGAAATCGCAGCGTGGATCAGCGAACAATGTTTTCAATATCTCGATGCGCCTGTCATGCGCGAAGCAAGTCTTGATACAGCCATTCCTTTTGCGCCAACCCTTGAACAGAATTTTTTGCCCAAGATCAGGCTCAAAGCAAAAATTGAATCACTGCTGAAGTACTGAGCATGTATATCAATGAATGTTGTAACGGGAGATTAAGGTTCTGTCCGGGCGGATGTGTCGTTAATTTGACCTTCAGAAAAATCCAATAAAACGCTTTATCATACGTTCTGAAATCCAGAAAGCAATTTTTACTATCTTGGCCTGTTTCTTTATCATTTTTTGAACGCAAGGATCCACAATAGCACGACCATTTTTTCAACGACCTTCAAGTCGCTAGGTCTTGTCTTTATTCTTTTTTTCCTCGCCCTTCCGGCATTCGCGCAGAATACCAAAGGCGATCGGCCACAATCTTCCGGTGGCGGCACGAAACGGGAAAACAGGTTTAAGATTTTCAAGAAGAAGAAAACCAGAACATCCAAGCCGCCTAGCTATGGCAGAGCCCAGCCGCGAAGATCATCACGTGCCAGCGCTCCGCGAAAAGAATCGAAGGCCGGTAAGTCCATTCGTATGTTTCCGCGCGAGTCTAACAAACCAAGCAATAAACAAAGAGCATGGCGTGGTGATATAACCGGCAGACGCATTCGCACACAAGACAAAGAAAGTTCTGGCGGCAAAAAGAATATATACCCTCAAAGTGGACGGTATGCCAACAGAAGACCAAGTGAAAGACAGCGTGCATCGCGAGGTTCTGCATCGGGTGCTCCGGCAAGTACCCGTAGCAGAACGGGCAAGACCAGCAACGTATACCCACAGCGTTGGCAGTATACAAACAACCGATCAAGAACTCCACAGACGAAACAACGTGCCGTATCCAATAGGGCTACGCTCGCGCGTCTTAATAAACTACAAGGTAATCCGGATGGACCTCGTCCGAAGAGAAAACGAAAAGTAGTACCACGCTCGGCATCGCGCTCCTTTATAGCACGCAGAAGTACAAATATATATGCAAGCTTTCCGCGACCTAAACGTAAACCGGAACGCGCATACGAAGGCGATATAGCCGGCCGGCCACTTCGTACAAAAAATTATGAGACACCTCGTCCGGGTGTAATATCACCAGGATTCAAACCTTATGCTGGTAGAAAGCGCGTAGGCGAGAGACCTTATCGCGGTCCCGCTGCCGGAAGCTACCGTTCGGCTACGCGCACAAAGCCAAGAGCATGGACAGGTGATATAGCGGGACGAAGACTTCGAAGCAGAAATTATACTTCTAAAAAGAGAGTAGAAGGAAGACCTACATTATCTCCAGGTGTACGCACAGCAACACGATCCGGTCAGGTACAGGGAAGGATAGCTCCGCGAGGTCCTGGTATAGGAGCAAGTCGTTTAGGCAGATATCAATCACAACTTCGTGGTCGCAGAACATCGAAGGGAGGCGGCAGCGTAAGCGGCAGGTTATGGAATAATAAACAGTCTGCTATACCCGTGCGTCCTCCGGGCGCCAAGTCTGCAGGTATATATTCTAACAACATGAAAGGCAGACGTCCTTTAAAAGGAGGCGGTAGCGTCAGCGGTAAATTATGGAATAACCGACAATCTGCTTTGCCGGTACGTACACCTGGTTACAGAGCTTCCGGTCTGGCACGCTATACCGACAGTATGAAGGGCAGACGGCCAATCAAAGGTGGCGGCAGTGTAAGCGGTCGCGTCTGGAATAACCGCGAGACAGCTATACCAGTTCGTACTCCGGGAGCAAGGTCTCAAGGCTTGCAACGCTATACCAATACCATGAAAGGTAGACGTCCTGTAAAAGGAGGCGGCAGCATTAGTGGTAAACTATGGAACAACAGAGAAACACCTATACCGGTAAGAACGCCACCCGAATCTGCCCGCCAGACCGGGGGTTATCCGGGACGGATGAAAATGTTTTCAGTACAGCCTGGCTTCTCTGATCAGGGAGAAGAATTTACAGGAACCATCAGGCGACCACGCTTCTGGAAAGACTATATCCGTAATCCGAAAGCAAACGAAAATGCCATTAAGAAAAAGCGTCCAAAGAGTCCAACGTACGCTGTGGATGGATATCAGATTGCAGTGCGTACACGCAAATATGTAAAGAATGAAAAAGCCGCAGAAGAGGCTACACCTAAATTGAAACCAACCCGGACTACACTTGCCACGGGTGATCTGCATATAAAGGTGAAGCAACGTGCACATGGTAAAAAGAAGAATGCACCTGAGGATGCTCTGCCTGGATTGACACCGAGTAAAGAAACTGTAAAGGCAAGTCAGTATGCGCGGGGTGTTCGCCGTACGTGGGACTATATCCACAATCCCAGCAGTTCTGAGGAAGCGTTGCGCGTGCGTGAACCCGGAAAAGCGTTTGCACGCTCTACGGATTACCAGGGAAATATCAAGATGCAAAAATTCAGACTTTTCGAGAAAAACCGGGCGCTCCATCCGGATGCAAAGTTTGTGAAGATCAACAAGAATAATGTTGACAGCGAAAGAGATCTGCTGACGAACTTTAAGTTGTGGTGGGCGCGTTTATTTAAGAAGGAAGAAACACAGCCGGATCATCTCAAAGACAAAGGGCATAAACCTCGTTACGACAAAGGTGAAAAAGGATTGTGGTATGAATAACGATGCTTATGAAATGGAATGAACTGAACACCGTAGGTCAACTCGAACAAATTCGTGAGGAGTCAAAAGAAAGACCTGTTGTTATTTTTAAACATAGTACACGTTGCTCCACCAGCCGCATGGTGCTCGACCGCCTGGAACGCAACTGGAAGCCGGAAGAGCTTGGAAACGTAAAGGCATATTACCTCGACCTGATCTCGTATCGCGAAGTTTCAAACAAGATCGCGGAGCAATTCGAGATTGAACATGAATCCCCTCAACTGCTGATCATTGCCGATGGCAAAGCTGTTTACGACCGATCGCACCTGGGTATAGATTATAACCAGATTCGTGAAGAGTTGAAGAGCTAGAATAATTTGGCCGGAGAAGAGCAGGTTTCAACAAAGTCTTTCAATTTTAACGGGTTTGTCGCGTCTATCCGCGCGGATGTCCTGATGTATGAGAATCTTTAAAATCATTCGAATAACTTCAGGATTATATTTGCGTTAGGTATTTAAAATTCTAAATTTATCATAAAGATTTTGTGAGGATGCTGCGGTCTGTAACGGTTTTAATTTTAGCAGTTTGCACTGTATTTCTATCTTCAGGCGTTCAGGCACAAACGCAGGATAGTTATGAATATCAATCAGAATTTACCTGGGGTATAAATAAAAATACATCAGGTGGTTTGATCGGTGGTCTTGTTTTCAAGAAGGCAAGAAAGCTGAACGACCGCACGCTTGAGACTTTCGGTCTTGAGATTATGAATGTAAAACACCCGCAGGAAGTACGCACCAACTCCATCAACACTGGTAATTATTTTATTTACGGCAAGAGTAATTATCTATACGCGTTCCGACTTCAGTATGGTCGCGATCGTATTTTGTTCAAGAAAGCTCCCCAACAAGGCGTAGAGATAAAAGGTATATTAGCCATTGGACCGACCATTGGTGTAGTAGCACCTTACTATGTCGAGTATGCCCGCAGCAGTGATCTCGTTTCACGCTCCGTACAATATCAGCAAGGCATGGCGGCAGAAGATATCATGGGTACCGGAAGATTGTTTGAAGGTATAGATGAGTCGAAGATCGTACCCGGTGCTAACCTGAAAGCTGCTATCAATTTTGAATTGGGTACAACCAAAAGTCAGGTTACAGGTTTCGAAGCCGGATTCCTGGTGGATGCCTATACCAAAACGATTGAGCTGATGCCGGCAGCAAAAAATTACGCTGTATTCCCTACGCTATTCATTACGCTCTTCTACGGAAGCAGAAAATAGCCACTCCATCATTTTCCTTTTTGTTATTTGAAATGTTACCATTAGGTTGACGGTATATTTACTTTGTCAGCTCTATGGAACGACGAAAACTACACGAACAAGGTCCTGCATTTTCACGCATCATTGCCGGTGCATGGCGTTGGAATTTACCCGAAGCATCCGTACATCAATTGATCACAACATCGCTCGAGCAAGGCATCACTACGTTCGATCATGCGGATATATATGGTGATCATGGTAACGAAGCAATTTTCGGAAATGTACTGCGTGGTAATTCTTCGCTTCGTGCAAGGATGGAGCTGGTAACGAAGTGTGGTATAAAATTTCCGTCAGCACACCGGCCATCCAGTTGGGTAAAACATTATGATACTTCCAAAGAACATATACTTTGGTCTGCCGAAAATTCATTGAAGACATTGGCCACCGATCGCATTGATTTACTTCTGATCCATCGTCCAGATCCGTTGTTAAATCCGGAAGAAGTAGCGGAGGCTTTTACTTCATTAAAGCAAAGCGGCAAAGTGCTATATTTTGGCGTATCGAATTTTACACCTACACAATTCGAGATGTTGCAGAGCTATCTTCCCTTTCCGCTGGTAACAAACCAGATTGAAGTGTCATTAACATGTCATGCCCCATTATTTGATGGTTCGCTGGATATACTCATGAAGCATCGCGTAGCACCGATGGGATGGTCTCCATTGGGAGGAGGTAAACTGATGGAAGGTAAATCGTCTGTTTTCGCAAAGGCATCTGAGTATAGAGCAACCGAAACACAAATGGCATTGGCTTGGTTGCTGAAGCATCCTTCCGGAATTTTCCCAGTTATCGGTACAACAAAACCGGAGCGTATTGTAGAGAGTACACACGCTGTAAATATCAATCTCGATAAACAGGATTGGTTCGAGATGCTAAAAATTGTCCAAGGAAAAGAAATGCCTTAATATACTTTACTACGCTTCAGTACAAGACGATCTTTCCATAGCTTGACGATCAGCGCAGCAATGCCTGTCATAAGCATAGCAACGATCCACACGAGAAACATGGAGTGATTGTTGAAAATCCAGGGAACAATGGTGAGCACTATAAAAATTACTCCGGTAATTGTCCATAGCGGATCCGTCATGAATTTATCTTCAGGCTCTGTGGCAAGATCGAGTTTGATCTGATGATCTTGTCGAAATAAAATAATCCATTTTTTATAGTCCCACATGATAAGAAAGATAGTGGCCAGTAACATCAGTGTTGTAATAACCGGTGTGCCCATGCCGAAATCAATAGCATGTGTAATAACAAATACATTCAGAATAATGGGGAGAAACATCATGGCGCCTACGGTGGCAAAACGCTGTGTCATGAGCAGTGCACCTGAAATGAATTGACCCCAGCCGAGAAAATTCCAGTAAAAGCCTGTCTGATACATCGCGTCAAAAAAATAACCAACGGGTTCTGTTGGTGGAATACTGGTAAATCGCATACTTTTAATCTTGACGATTGATGCGAAAACAAAAGCGAAGCCAACGAGATAGCGCAAGTAAATTACGGCCAGCTTAAACAACAGCAGCTTTTTTAGCGTATCAATAAGTTTCATGGATGGTAGACGGGCACCGAATGAAGATGTTACAATTCTTTTTTTGATTTTGCCGGAAACATTCAGCACAGCATTTTTGTATTCTTCTTATTGCAAAGTTTCAACATGGCGAAAGCAGCAGCAGAAAAGAAAGTAATAGACCTTACCGGTCATGAAAATATTGAAGTAATCGGGGCACGCGAGCATAATCTCAAAAACATTAACGTTGAGTTTCCCCGAAATAAACTTGTAGTCATCACAGGCATCAGCGGCAGCGGAAAATCTTCGCTTGCCTTTGATACCATTTATGCCGAAGGACAACGCAGGTATATGGAAAGTTTCTCTGCGTATGCGCGAAGCTTTCTCGGTAACCTGGAGCGACCTGATGTTGACAAGATCAATGGACTTAGTCCGGTAATTTCCATCGAGCAAAAAACTACCTCACGCAACCCGCGATCAACCGTTGGTACTGTAACGGAGATATACGATTTCATGCGTCTGCTATATGCGCGTGCCGGAGAAGCGTTTTCATACATCAGTGGTGAGCGCATGGTGCGCCAATCGGAAGAGCAGATACTGGACGCTATTCTGCAGAATCATAAAAGCAAGAAACTTATTCTGCTGGCACCCATTGTTAAGGGAAGAAAAGGTCACTATCGTGAACTGTTTCAGCAGATCAGAAAGTCGGGCTATACCAAAGTGCGTGTAGACGGTGAGTTGCAAGACATCACAGCGAAGATGCAACTCGATCGCTATAAGATTCACGATATTGAAGTGGTGATCGATCGCATTGTGGTTGATCCCAAAGATCGTCATCGCATTGGTCAGTCCATTGGTAAATCGCTCAAAGAAGGTAAAGGTATAATTATGGTGATGGAGGAGAATGGAAAGGTTCATCACTTCTCTAAATTCCTCATGGATCCCAAAACAGGTTTGTCTTATGACGAGCCTGCTCCGAATATGTTCTCCTTCAACTCTCCCTATGGAGCATGTCCTACCTGTAATGGTTTAGGACAAATTGAAGAGATCACCGAAGAGTCTATCATTCCGGATAAAAAGTTAAGTATAAGTCGCGGAGGATTTTTACCGCTGGGTGAATATCGCGACATCTGGATCTTCAAAAAGATTGAAGCCATACTGAAGCGCTATAAATTAACGCTGAGTACGCCCATCAAAGAATTTCCAAAAGAGGCATTGAAAGTTTTACTATACGGTGATGATGAACCGGTAGCTGTAGCCTCGGTAAAATATCCGGGCACGGAATGGAACACACGCTTTGAGGGTATCATTAACTTCCTGGAGAAGCAACGCGATGAAGGCTCGGAAGCGATCAAGAAATGGGTTGAAGATTTTACCATCATCAAAAAATGCCCGGAGTGTAATGGCGCGCGTCTGAAGAAAGAATCGCTTCACTTCAAGATCGATAACAGAAATATAGCAGAACTCGCAGAGCTCGATGTACAGGCGCTGCAGAAGTGGTTTGAAGGTCTTGAGAAACGTCTCAATGAAAAGCAACGCGTTATTGCAACGGAAGTATTGAAAGAGATACGCAAACGCATTGGCTTCTTGCTCGATGTAGGATTGGATTATCTGAATCTGAATCGCCCGATACGAACGTTGAGTGGCGGTGAATCTCAACGCATCAGGCTCGCTACGCAGATCGGCACACAGCTGGTGGGTGTACTATATATTCTGGATGAGCCCAGTATAGGTTTGCATGCACGCGACAATGTGAAGCTTATTAAAGCGCTGAAAGATCTGCGCGATATAGGCAATAGCGTTGTTGTAGTAGAGCACGATAAAGATATGATGCTGGAGTGCGACTATATATTGGATATAGGTCCTGGTGCCGGCCGCCATGGCGGGCACGTGGTAGGTGCGGGTGATCCTAAAACATTTATAGCCAACAACAGTACAACCGCTAAATTTCTAAGCGGTAAAATTACTATACCATATCTGAAGGAAAGACGGAAAGGTTCAGGTGAAAAATTATTGTTGAAAGGAGCCGCGGGCAATAACCTGAAAGATGTAACGCTTGATATTCCGTTGGGTACACTTACTTGTATTACCGGAGTTTCAGGCAGTGGTAAATCTACGCTGATACATGAAACACTTTTTCCTATACTCAATCAACACTTCTATAATTCGCGTACTGAACCGTTGACGTATGAGAAGATTGATGGACTGCAGCATATCGATAAAGTAATTGAAGTAGATCAGTCTCCTATAGGACGCACGCCACGATCGAACCCGGCAACTTATACCGGTGTGTTCAGCGATATTCGCGATCTGTTTGCACAGATGCCGGAAGCGAAGATCAGAGGATATAAAACAGGTCGCTTCTCATTCAATGTAAAGGGCGGTCGATGCGAAACATGTGAAGGTGCAGGTCTTCGTTTGATTGAAATGGAATTTCTTCCGGATGTACATGTACCTTGCGAAACATGCAAGGGTAAACGCTACAATCGTGAAACACTCGAAGTGCGCTTCAAAGGTAAATCGATCAGTGATGTATTGGACATGACGGTGGAGGAAGCTGTAACGTTCTTCGAGAACCAACCGAAAATACTTAGAAAGATACAGACGCTAAGTGAAGTGGGCCTTGGCTATATTTCGCTTGGGCAGCATGCAACAACACTCTCGGGTGGTGAAGCGCAGCGTGTTAAACTTGCTACTGAGCTTTCGAAACGCGACACCGGTAAAACATTTTATATACTGGATGAACCAACTACGGGTTTGCATTTTCAGGATATAGCACACTTGCTCGATGTATTGCAAAAGCTGGTGGACAAAGGCAACTCGGTATTGGTAATCGAACATAACCTCGATGTGATCAAAGCATCAGACTATATAGTTGATCTTGGCCCTGAAGGCGGAGCGAAAGGCGGAAAGATCATTGCGAAAGGAACACCCGAAGAAGTTGCAAAAAGCAATGCCGGCTATACTGGTAAATTCTTAAAAGCAGAACTGAACTAACGATAATTACCTATATCACTTTACAGATCGGTAAGGCCCGATCAATTTTTTATGAACGCAAATACCCGGCAGTATCTTTTTGGTGGAATATTTTTGTTGGTAGGTTTCTACCAGCTATATCAACACGATTACCTGGAAGCTTCGCTTTACCTGCTGGCCGCGCTTTCGTTTCTGTTCAACTCGCTGGCAGCAGAACCTCGGTTGGCTGCNNCTGGTGTTCTTATACGTGCTTCAATTTAAATTTCGGTGATGCCAGGCAGCCATCCACATAAATCCTGAACCACAACGCTGTGATTTCTGTACTTTTGATGTGTGGATACCGTGGTTAACAAGTATAGACTATATTGGAGTTTGCAGATAGGGGGGTGGATGCTATATGCGTTCATCCAGATTGTCTCGAGCTTCCTGGCATCCGGTGGTGGCGTTGCCCCCAGGCGCATTATATTTCTGCTGGTAGAAGCTATATTATGTCTGCTCGTATCACATTTTTTTCGCAGCTTTCTTATCCGTTGGAAGTGGCTATACTTCCCGATGCCGAAACTTATACCGAGTGTACTCATTGCCGTTTTCGTAATGGGTATCATTGTATACTTTCTGCGTATACCGGTAAACCTCCTGCTCGGAAGATTGTTCGATCCTATTATAGCTTTTGACCCATCGCAGATTTTAGGACAATCATTTTTCTATACTATACTGTTTTTCCTCTGGGCACTTTTCTACTTCATTTATCATTACTTCGACCGGTATAATAAATCGTTGAAGTATGAAGCATCAATGATCGAGATCGAGTTGAACAATCTGAAATCCCAACTCAATCCGCATTTTATTTTCAATGCGTTAAACAGTATACGTGCTTTGGTAGATGAAAATCCTTCCAAATCAAAACAGGCTATCAACCAGCTTTCCAATATTTTAAGGAACAGTCTCGCGTCCGATAAAAAAGGTTTGACAAAGTTTGATGACGAGCTGCGCATTGTAAAGGATTATCTTGGGTTGGAAAGCATTCGTTTTGAAGAACGGCTCAAGAC
Organism: Flammeovirgaceae bacterium UBA5867; assembly: GCA_002432545.1. GTDB lineage: Bacteria > Bacteroidota > Bacteroidia > Cytophagales > Cyclobacteriaceae > Ohtaekwangia. The sequence goes on from DJFR01000179.1 coordinate 10,592, forward strand.
AGAATTTGATATTCATCCGTTATCCTATGGATTTCTCGTGCCGCCTCTCATGATCCAGACATTGGTTGAAAATGGAATTAAACACGGCATTTCGAAGTTAACCAAGGGAGGCATGATACAGGTTAAAACCTATGTTGACAACGAACGTATGAAGATTCATATTCGTAACACCGGCCATTTGGTTAATGGTGTGAAGCGAACGAAAACCGGATTGGGCCTGAAGAATACCACACAGCGTTTGAAACTGATTTATGGCGATGAAGCCTCTTTCCGTATTGTAAACGAAAACGATAATTTTGTACTTACTGAAATTATAATTCCTCAACAGATCACTTATGAGAGCATTAATCGTGGATGACGAGCGTTTAGCCCGCAAAGAATTAATGAAGTTACTGGAAGACCACCCGATGATTGAAGTTGTTGGGGAAGCTGCTAACGCGGATGAAGCCATGCAGTTGGTAAATGACCTCAATCCGGATTTATTATTTCTGGATATACAAATGCCTGGTAAAACAGGATTTCAATTGCTGGAGGAACTTGACGGTGTGCCGCTGGTAGTATTTACCACAGCATACGATGAGTTCGCGCTGAAAGCTTTTGAAGTAAATGCACTAGACTATTTGCTGAAACCCATACAACCGGAGCGTCTTGCTGAAACGGTATCGAAACTTGCCGAGAAAGANNCAGGTGTTCGTAAAGGATGGCGATCGTTGTTGGTTTGTAAGCCTCTCCAACGTGCGCTTGTTCGAATCTGATGGCAACTATATCAAAGTATATTTCGATGCCAATCGTCCGATGATTCATAAGTCACTCAATGCACTTGACGAGAAACTGGATGAGCGTGCTTTTTTCCGCGCAAGTCGCAAGCACATCGTAAACCTGAGCTGGGTAGAAGGCATTGAGCCGTGGTTTAACGGAGGCCTTATGGTAAAGCTTCGCGGTGGCGATAAGGTAGAGGTAAGTCGCAGACAGGCAGCGAAGTTTAAGGATATGATGAGTCTCTGATTGTGTTTAGGTGTATATGCGTTTATGTTGAATACCTAAGGAAAATACACACCTGCGTGTAGGGGTTACGTTAGTACGAGGTCGATGAGTTCTTTTTGAACGTTCCAGTCTTTGGCGAGCTTTAGCATGGCAGTGGCTTCCATTTCGGTAACGTAGCCTTTCAGGTTGTTGGCTTGCCATACCATGTTGATCAACTCAATGCGTTTTTCTTTGGAGTAATCACCGATGATGTCGTTCAGATAATCGCGGGCGCGATCGAATGCTGTTATATAGTCTTGTGCAATGAAGTCCAGTGCCCAGTCGTATTCTTTATGTGCTTCGAGCTCATCGGCTGTCTTGTCAAGATCATTCTTTTCTTCTTCATCCAGTCCGTGATAGTGAAAGATCACAGACTTCAGAAGCATAAACACTTTCTTTTCTTCCGAGGATTTCATTTTTTGGGTTGCAGGGAATCTCGAAAAATACGAAACTATCGGTGAGCTTGAAAGACGATCTTTTAGCGAAGCATAAATAAATCGGAGACAATTTTATCTGCGAGTAATTTCCCGCTTTTTGTTAGTAGCAGCGTATCATTCTGCAGCAGCGCAAATTTTTGTTCACACAAAGACTTTATGTATTGCTCGTGATCAGCTAATAAATCGTATTGATAAAGTCGTTGTAATTTTTTCAGATCAGTGCCCCATTGTGTGCGTAGTGTTGTCAGCAGAAAGTCGTTGATCTTGTCTTCACGTGTCAAACTCTCCAGCGTAAACGGAATAATATTCTGCTGCATGCTTCGAACATACGCAGCGTTGTTGCTGATGTTATACTGCCGACTGCTTTCGTTATATGAGTGCGCACTTGGTCCTACACCTAAATACCTTTCCTGTTTCCAATAGCTGCTGTTGTGTTTGGATTCAAAACCTGGCCGCGCAAAATTTGATACTTCATATTGTTCAAAGCCGACACCTTCCAGCAATGTTACGAGTGTCTCAAGTTGTGTGGCAGCAATATCATCTTCTGTAGCTTTCAGTTTTCCGGTTGAAGCCCATCTTCCAAAAACGGTTTTGTCTTCAATGGTAAGCGAATAAGATGAAATATGCTCAGGCGAAAGGCGTATAGCCTGTGCGATATTTTCTTTCCAGGCGGCATCACCTTGTCCTGGAATTGCATAGATCAAATCTATACTGATGTTCTGAAAGCCTGCACTGCGCGCTTCTTCAACACATACTACGGCCGATTGACTGTTGTGTGCACGATTTAAAAACTGTAGCACTTTATCGTCAAATGACTGTATGCCTATACTCAGGCGATTGACTCCGAGATCGCGAAGTTGTTTTAATCGTGATAATGAGAGGTCATCCGGATTCGCTTCGAGTGTAACTTCTGCAGCAGCGTTGACAGAAAAATTTTTATGGATTGTCTCAAACAACAACGCAAGTTCTTCTTCGCTGAGCAATGAAGGAGTACCACCTCCAAAATAAATTGTGTTTATAGCTTCACCACTTACATAGGTCTTTTGAAGTTCAAGCTCGCGGGCAATGGCTTCTACCAACTCCCGTTTTGTTGTGAGATTTGTTGAAAAATGAAAATCGCAGTAATAACAAGCCTGCTTGCAAAACGGAATATGTAAGTAAATTCCTGCCATAAAGTGATGTAAACTTACCAGCATTTCCGATATCAGTCCAATTCTGATATTTTTGAACTTTGTTATCTATGAAGATAAACCAGTACGTACTTCTCATCTTGCTGTTGGCGTGTGGCGCACAGATGTGCTATGCTCAAAAACTGATTGTGAAAAAAGATCTGGAGTCGGAATGGAAAGTTTATCAGAGCGATCAATACCAGTTATATGCTGATGCAGATGGAGAAGCTTCCTCTATTTACTTTCAAATCAAACTGGCAGAATTTGATAAAGACCTGTTGTATATAAACGATACGGAACCATTCAGTCTCTTCGTAAACGGAAAATTTGTTGCCAGCACACATCGTCTCACACTGAAAGTAGATAGTCTCCGGAAAATATTTATATCAGCTGTCATTACGTGCGCCATTCATCAGAAGGGTGGTATCTCAAAAACATTGGTAACACAGATCAAATCATCAAAGCCTTTGACTAAAAGAGGTGAGATAATTTTAGAGCAGCACACATCATCATTTCGCGACTTTGCTATTATCAGTTTTATGATACTGGTAATCATGCTTATTACCATCGTACGACTTAATCCGAAGCTCGCATCAGATTATTTTTCTATTACTAAAATATTTTTCCTGCGTGAATCCGATGAGGCACAGGTATACTCACGCATCACCAGCAGTACCAATATTCTGTTCTATATTTTCTGCAGCCTGATGCTGTCATACTACCTGATGATCATTTTTCATTTTGTACCACAGCATCATCCCATAGCATTTTCATTTCATTCACAAAGTTTTGGCATGGCCATGCTACAGTGGCTGAAATTGAGCGGTATAGTACTGGCTGCATTCTTTCTGAAGATTATATTGATCTACAGTCTTACCGCTATGTTTGGCTCTGGTGAATTAGCGAGCATTCATTTTTTTAATTGGGTGCGTGTCGTGTTGATCTTCTTCGGAGCATTAACCATTGTGTTGTCGATTTACTTTATCATGCATGGACAGGAAGTAAATTTCTTCACCACATTGCTCCAATTATTGGCGTGGGTGCTGGCCGGTTGGATGATCTTGATTGCATTGAAACTAAGTAGCAGAATGGGACGATCTGTTTTTCATTTATTTTCGTACATTTGTGCNNTACGTGTTGATATGAGTGAAATTGCTACTGACAGAATGCGCAAAGTGAAAAGCATTCTGGTAACCCAAGAAGCTCCGGCAGATGCTAACTCTCCATACTTAAAGCTCGCTGAAAAATATAACCTGAAGATCGACTTCCGTCCGTTCATTCAGGTTGAGCCAGTGCCGGTAAAGGAGTTCCGCAAGCAGAAGATTGATATCCTCAATCATACCGCCATTATTTTTACAAGCCGTAACGCGGTCGATCACTTTTTTCATATCTGTCAGGAATTGAAATTAGAGATGCCTCCGGAGATGAAGTATTTCTGTATCTCTGAGCAGACTTCCAATTACCTTCAGAAGTATATCGTTATCCGTAAACGTAAAATCTTTACAGGATTAAAAACTGCACAGGATCTTCTTGAGATTCTGAAGAAACACAAGAACGAGAAGTATCTTTTCCCTTGTTCCGATATTCGTAAGAACGACATCCCTGATTTTCTCAGAGATGGCGGCTACAACTATACCGAAGCGATCATCTATCATACCGTTGCTGCAGATCTTTCAGATCTCAAAGAAGTATTCTATGATATACTCGCCTTCTTTAGCCCTTCCGGCATTAACTCGCTGTTCGTCAATTTCCCTGAGTTTAAGCAAAATAACACGCGTATAGCAGCGTTTGGTCCTACAACGGCCAAGGCAGTTAGGGATGCAGGTCTCCTGCTCGACATCGAGGCCCCGCTTCCAAACGCACCTTCTATGACAGGGGCTCTTGAGCTCTATATTAAGAAGGCCAATGGCATTAAGTAGAGAAATATTATCGACTGAACGGTTAGTACTCACGCGCTCAATTGTTTATATTCAGGTACAATTAATTGTGGCGTAACAGACACTGACTTGAGTAAATAACTGCTTCATTCATTGAATATTACAAAGTCACATTTTTTATTACACTTTAATTACATTTGTTGATAGTGTCGTAAAAAAGCGCTTACTTTAAATCTACTTTTTAACCTCGATGCTGAAAAAGACTTTTTATACCCTCCTGTTGGCACTGACTGGATCAGGTGTTTTCGCTCAGCAAGATGCCCTATTCACACAGTACATGTTCAACAACTTGTACATGACGCCCGCGTATGCTGGTGTTGATGGAGTTACTCGCTTAACAGCGATTCACAGAAGCCAATGGTTGGGATACCAATCGAGCTTTGGTGATGGTGGTGCTCCAACAACGCAGATGGTGAGTTTTAACACACCTATATATCGCCTGCGAAGTGGTTTTGGTGCGTATGTGATGAACGATAAGCTCGGTCCGCAGAACAACCTTGAAGCGCAAGCCATGTATGCCTATCACTTAGGCATTAAAGAAACCAAACTTAGTATTGGTATCAAAGCCGGGATATACTCTCAATCAGTGAATGGACAGTATTACCGATATATAGATGAAGGTGATCCGTTGATCACTACAGGTAAAGAATCACAGGTTAGGCCTGACCTGGGTTTAGGTATATTTTATAGGGCTGAGAAGTACTACGCTGGTGTAGGCTTCAATCACTTGTTACGCTCTCAATTTGATTTCGGAGCTGACAGTGTACGAGGAGCTTTAGAGAATCATATCAATTTTACCGGAGGATATTTTTACGAAGTAAGTTTTGACTTGCGTGTACAGTTTAGTACAGCCGTTCGTACTGATTTAAATAAGACTCAACTGGATTTCGCAGGTATAGCATATTTAAAAGATACGATGTGGGGAGGATTAGCGTTCAGACAAGGTGAAGCGGGTAGTTTGTTGTTAGGATATGCTTTGCTTAAAGATAAGTCGTTGAAACTTGGAACCGCTGTTGACTTTATTATTAAGGACCGTGAGGCCAAGGAAAATTTTTCACTTGAAGTTATGTTAAGCTATGATTTACCAGTGAATCCGGGCAGCGGTAAAAAAGTCGTTCGAACCCCTAGGTATAGACACTAAGCGACATTTGATTTCAGTATTTTTAAGAATTTATGGAATTTGTATTTACTTTCTTCAAAAAATAAAGCGAATAAAAAGTAACTTTCGTCCCCAAATTTTTTTAGTGTAGACAAACTGAGATAGCAGTATGAATAAATCGGTTCTTTCAAAAGTAGTGTTAGTACTTTCGGGCGCAGTAGCCAGTGCATGCGGCTTGCTGGGCTTAGGAGGTGGAAAAGGTGGCGGAAATGACCAGGGCGAACTGGTTGGTGTTCCAGGCCGCGAAGGTTGGGTAATGACTATTCCCTATGGAATGGTGCCAATTCCCGCAGGTACTTTTCACATGGGTCAGGCAGATGAAGACCCTGCATCTACACAAATCAACTTCAACAAGCAGGTTACAATCGGGTCATTCTTCATGGATGACACAGAGATAACCAACAATGAGTATCGTCAGTTCACAAACTTCTTCCTCGTTGACAACGGGACGATAGAAGGTTTTGAAACTGTCGATGCAGAAACATTCCGTCAGAAGTATTATCCGGATACGGCTTCTTGGGTTCGTGACTTTGCGCACCACATGGGAGATCCAATCCAGGACTACTACTACTGGCACCCTGGATACGATGACTATCCGGTTGTAGGTGTAAACTGGGATGCTGCCGTTTTCTTTGGAAAGTGGAGAACAGCTTATCTCAACGACTACAGAAAGAGTGTTGGTGATTTCCAAATGCCATCGTTCCGTCTGCCATCAGAAGCAGAGTGGGAATATGCAGCACGCGGTGGTCGCGATATGGCGAAGTATCCTTGGGGTAACCCGTACATCCGTAACTCAAAAGGTTGTATGCTGGCTAACTTCAAGCCAGGTCGTGGTAACTTCTACGATGATGGTTTCGCATATACATCTCCTGTACAGGCTTATTTCCCTAATGACTACGGTCTGTATGACATGGCAGGTAATGTATCTGAGTGGTGTCTCGATGATTTCAACCCTGCATCAGTTCCTACTGTTTGGGATTTGAACCCTCAGTATATAGATCCTAGAACTAATCCTGAAGGATCACAATACAATCCAAAAGTTCCTCCGAAGAAAGTTGTGCGTGGAGGTTCCTGGAAAGACGTAGCATACTACCTCGAAACAGGTACACGTACTTACGAATTCAAAGATTCTACACGAGCTTACATAGGTTTCAGATGTGCTATGACTCACCTGGGTCGCTCGTCAGGACAAGAATTTTAATCAAAGAAACTCTATCTATCTTTAATAATATCAAAAGGCAAAAACTTAAACCATTACTAAAATGAGCAAGAAAAAAGGCGGATTTACCGAGCTTCTCTACAAAACCATAATGCCTAAAATATACGGTATAGGTGCAGCAGTAGTAATTATCGGTGCGTTATTCAAGATCCTTCACTTAACAGGTGCTGACCAAATGCTGATGATAGGTCTTACAACAGAAGCTGTCATCTTCTTTCTTAGTGCTTTTGAGCCGCCTCACCAAGAGCCAGATTGGTCAAAAGTATATCCTGAACTTTCAGAAGATTATGAAGCTCCAGCAGCTCCAACAAGAATATCAAACAAACCAGCAACAGCATCTTTAACTCAACAATTAGATGCTTCTTTGGAAAAAGCGAAGATCGGTCCTGAACTTTTGGATAGCCTTGGCAAAGGTCTTACTAACCTTGCTGAATCAGCTAAGAAAATGTCAAACCTTTCAGATGCAGCAGTAGCTACAAATGACTATGCAAACAACGTGAAGAAAGCTTCAACTCAATTACTTGAGATGAACAAGTCTTACGATGTAGCGATCAAAGCTGTGTCTAGCATGTCTGAAGCTTCAAAAGATGCAGGTGAGTACCACTCACAAGTACAGAAGGTAACAAAGAACCTTGCTGCTTTGAACTCAGTATATGAAATGGAATTGAAAGATGCTGATAGCCACGTGAAGAACATGAACAAGTTCTACGAAAGTCTGACAGGTGCTATGAACGGACTTTCTAAAGTTGGCGATAACACAGCTAAATTCACAAGCGAACTTGGTAAGCTTACTGATAACTTGACTGCCCTGAATACTGTTTATGGCAGCATGCTGACAGCCATGAAAGGTGGCGGCAAGGCATAATGATTGAAGGTTTCTATCGTTAAATATTAAAACAACCAACAATGGCAGGCGGAAAAGAAACCCCCAGGCAGAAGATGATCGGTATGATGTACTTGGTACTTACCGCACTTCTGGCGCTGCAGGTTAGTAATGCAGTTTTGGAAAAATTCGCTATAATAAACGGAACACTTGAAGCACTTATCAGTGAGAGCAATACTAAAAACAGCGCTCAACTTGGTCAGATCGTAAAGGATGCCGGTACTAGTGATAAACAAAACGTATTAGAGGCTGTAGCAAACGCAAAGAAAGTAAGACAGCTTACTGAAGAGATGGTAAAATATGTTGAGACCGTTAAAGACGAAATGAAGAAGAAAGCGGGCTCACCAGAGATCGATGAGAAATTTATCAATAACCACAGCTCTGAAGTAGCTACCATGATGATGGATAAGAAGACAGGTGTTGGGACAAAATTCCAAACTCGCCTGAATGAATATACCAAGCAACTGGAAGCATTGAGCGGAAGAAAATTCGCGACACTTGCAAAAGCTCCGAAAGATATACCTGCTTTCGCTAAAGATGAAAATCACGCTAACAAGGACTTCTTGACGTTTACTTTCGAGAACACACCTCCGGTAGCAGCTTATGCATCAGTAACACAGATTCAAACTGAGATTCTGGAATACGAAGCGCTTGCATTGGATGAGTTATCCAAGAAAGCAAACGTAGGACAGGTTAAGTTCGATAAACTTGTACCAATGGTATTGCCTAAGTCAAGTATCGTAGCGGCTGGTGCTGAATATACTGCTGATATGTTTATATCTGCTTCAGCTTCTGGTCTTGTTCCTGAAATGTTCTACAACGGATCTAAACTTCAGGTTGTAGATGAAGGCGGAATTAAAATGGGTAAAGTAAAATTCACAGCTAAAGGGTCAGGCTACGATGCTCAAGGTTATTCCAAACAGTCTTTCAAAGCTAGAATTGTAATTGATGGTACACCTTATGAGCAAGAGATCCAGTATATGGTTGCTCAGCCTGTAATTCGTGTAACTACTGGTAATGCTCCTACGCTTTATATGAACTGTGGTAACACCGTAAATATTGAAGTGCCGGCATTAGGTACAAACTACAATCCTTCATTCTCTGCAGGTGGTGCAGCTGAGATTATCAAAGGTGATAAACCTGGTCGTGTAACCATCATTCCGAAGCAAAGAAAAATTACAGTTGCTGTTAGCAACGGTGGTGCT
>DJFR01000179.1:19659-33529 GCA_002432545.1 Flammeovirgaceae bacterium UBA5867
GCTGAAGCAGAAACCAACTTCAAAGAAGAAGTACCGAAAGATGCTCGCTATAGAATTAAACGTGCTGAGATTATTCTTGGTCGTGGAACAGCGGGTGTACAGCGCTTGAATGCTACAAACGAAAACCCTGATTTACGTTCCTGGATTAGCCAGGCTCGCCCGGGTGATCGTGTTGTTATAGATATCAAAGATGTGATTCGCAGAACATATAAGGATGACGAAGAGAAAGTTACTCCTAAAGGTTCCAGCGGTATCATTATGATTCCTGTGAATTAAAAAATTGTTATGAAGAAGATAGTATTTTTTGCAGCACTTTCTGCCGTCTGTTTTGTGGCGCAAGCACAAGAGGTTCAGGACCTGGAAGTTCAATACAACCCGAACTCTCTAAATCCGATTCCTTTATATGAGCAGCACTATAAAGTGCGCGTATGGAGAAGTTTAGATCTGAAAGAAAAGCAGAACAAAGGCTTCTTCGCTAAAAACGGAGAGTTGAGCAGACTGATCTCTGACGCTGTGAAGTCAGGTGAGGTCACAGATATATATTCATCGGACTCATTGACAACTAAAATTTCCAAAGAAGATTTCTTAGGACGTTTAGTCGCAGAGCAAGCTCAAAGCTATGATCCGTGGGAGCCAGGCCGTGATTTTTATACCGATGATCTCGTATCATACAACGGTAAAAATTACAGAGCTCTTCGCGATAGCAAGGGTGTAACTCCGGGTTCAGAAAATTCAGATGAAGACTGGTCTGCAACTTCACAAGGTAGCGGTATCGAATATCAGGTTGCTGATATGAGCACTGTTCACATGGTGGAGGATATTATCTTTGATAGAAGAAGATCTAGATTATACTATGATATTCAAGCTGTAGAGATCATCATTCCAGGTGCTAAAACAAATACTGGTATAGATGTATCGTTAGGCTGGTTCAAGTATAAGGATCTTGAAAAGCTTTTCAGAAACAACATTCCGAAAGCCGTTTGGTTTAACTGGCAAAACACTGCGCAGAATAAAAACTTTGCAGATGCATTCTTGCTGAGATTATTCCATGGTTCGATCTATAAAGTTCAGAACCCTGATGACGAGACTATCGATGATACGTATCGTGCGAACGGAAGACCATACCGCGAAGGTGTGTGGGCACGTGAATGGACGGAAATGATGCTCATGGAAAAAGAGCACAATCTCTGGGAGTTTTAATTTTGCTTTTGATATTGAAAAGGGAGGTGAGAGCCTCCTTTTTCTTTTTATATACTTTGGTGCACACAAAAAATCCCTGGTAGAATTAACAACCAGGGAATTTCATTTTTACACCTGTTCTTTTTATTTCAAGGCAAGTCAGCCTGTATATTTTCTTTGCCTTTAATGAGCTCGGCTTTCTTCATGCCGGCAATCTTTGCAATCTCTTCAAGCGGTGCTTCTTTGATCTTCTTAACAGACTTGAAATGTTGAAGCAGTTTTTCAGTTGTCTTTTTGCCAATGCCCTCCAATCCTTCAAGTTCGGAAGTAAATGTTTTCTTGCTTCGCTTTAACCTGTGGAATGTGATCGCAAAACGGTGCGCTTCATCACGTATATACTGAAGCAATAATAAGCCTTGTGACTTTTTACTGATATGAAGAGGGAACGGATCTTCCGGATAGTATATCTCTTCAAGTTTCTTGGCTATACCTGCTATAGGAACTTTCCCATAGATGCCCAACTCTTTCAATGCTTCACAGGCACTGCTCAGCTGCCCCTTACCACCATCAACAAGAATGAGATCGGGAAGTTTTTCTCCTTCTTCAAGAATACGTTTATACCTGCGGCCCACAATTTCTTTCATCGAAGCAAAATCGTTGGGACCTTCTACTGTTTTGATGTTGAAATGGCGATATCCTTTTTTATCTGGCTTCCCTTCTACGAATCGCACCATTGAAGCCACTGGTGTTGTGCCCTGAATATTCGAGTTATCGAAACACTCGATCACTGAAGGAAGTGAAGGAAGCTTCATGTCGTTTTGCAACGTGATGAGTACTTCTTTCTGTTTCGACTTTTTGCCTTCGCGAAGAATTTCTTTTTCCTTCTTCAGTTCCAATGCATTCTTCAGCGACAGCGCAATAAGTTTTTTCTTATCTCCAATCTTGGGTATAACATTCTCAACGCCATCTTCAATAAGAATGATCGGTATATTACTAAGTATAACTTTGTTAGAACTATGCGTTTGCTCGCGTAATTCAACAGCGGCTATACTAAGCAGTTCATCGTCTGGCTCATCGAGTTTCTTTTTCAGTTCTATAGTCTTGGAGAAGACGATAGAGCCTTCTTTGATCTGCATATAATTTACATATGCATACGCTTCGATACTGCTAATGGTAAATACATCAATATCGGTAAGATCACGATTTACTACGAGTGATTTGATCTGGAAGCGCTCCAGGGTATCCAGTTTTTCTTTGTAAAGATGCGCCCGCTCAAACTCCATGTTTGTTGCTGCACGCTTCATCTGATCGGTAAAGTATTGATATACTATACTGATATTTCCCTTGAGTATATTTCGTGCCTGATCAATTTCGTCCTGGTATAATTGCTCAGACTGATATCCTTCACACGGACCTTTGCAATTGCCGATGTGATACTCCAGGCATACTTTGAATTTCTTTTGTTCAACGTTGGCCTCACTCAATAAAAGACTGCACGTGCGTATAGTATATAATTTTCGTGCAAGGTCCAGTACATTCTTCATTGCCACAACACTGGAATATGGGCCAAAATATTCGCCCTGTTGTGGTATATATTTACGGGTATAGATGATGCGTGGAAACCGCTCCTTTAAAATACAGATATAGGGAAAGGTCTTATCATCCTTTAGTAAGATATTATACTTCGGCTGGTTTTGCTTAATGAAATTATTCTCCAGCAACAGTGCGTCAAACTCTGTATTCGATACAGTATAGTCAATGCGCCTGATCTCTGATACAAGCTTGAGTGTTTTTCGGTTAACACCAGTGCTTTTCGAGAAGTAGCTGCTTACGCGCTTCTTGATGCTCTTGGCTTTCCCAACGTAAATGAGTTCGTCTTCAGTATTATAGAAGCGGTATACACCAGGGGATTCTGGCAGTCTGCTTACCGCTTCTTTAAGTTCATCCATACAATTAGTAACGTGGTCTGTCCCATGCAGGTTCATCCTTCACCTCAACAGTTGAATCAGATGACAGTCGAATATGTTGACTGCAATCCAAAGTCATATCAAGTCCGGTAGCAGGACGTCTGAAGTAGCCCTTGCCATATCCTGTATTTTTATCGCGATACACTTTCGTCATAAACTTGTCCCATATAGGGCGCGCAGACTTAGAACCTTGCCCGAAGTTCCAGGAAGGAAAGTGTATGCTGCGTTCATCACCACCAACCCATACGCCAGTAACAAGGTTATGCGTGATTCCCATAAACCAACCATCAGATGCCTTGTTGGTTGTTCCTGTTTTACCACCGATCTCGTTATCAACTTTAAGATCGTAACTTAATCCTCTTGATGTACCTTGTTCATCGGTTACACCACCCTCCAGCATATATATCATTTTATAGGCCGTGCGTTCATCCATAGCCTGACGTGTTTTCGGAACAAAGTTCGCGATCACATTACCGTTCTTGTCTTCGATGCGCGTGATATAGTACGGTTCTATATATATACCCAGATTTACAAAGCTGCAGTATGCTGCTACCATTTCATATAGCGACACATCGCTGGTGCCGAGACATAACGATGGTACTGCCTCCAACGGACTGGTTATACCCAATCGCTTCGCATAGTCAACTACGTTCTCCGGTTTAACACGATCGATCATTTGTGCGGTGATCGAGTTTATAGATCGCGCCATCGCCTGGCGTATCGTCATCTCTTCACCTGAACCATAATCGCCTTCCGAGTTTTTAGGTCTCCATGTACCTCCTGAAACTTTTATGGTCGGAGATATATCCAGTAATTTTAAGCAAGGTGAGTAACCTGCTTCAATTGCAGTTCCATATACAAATGGCTTGAATGTAGAACCTGGCTGGCGTGTACCCTGACGCACGTGATCGTACTTGAAATATTTGTGATTGATACCGCCTACCCACGCTTTGATGGCGCCTGTTTTTGGATCCATTGCCATGGCGCCTGTTTGCAGGAAACGGTTATAATAATTGAGTGAATCCATCGAGCTGAATAATGTATCACGCTCGCCCTTCCAGGTAAATATAGTCATGGGCTTTTTCTTGTTGAGCATGATCTCGATAGAATCAGAATCCGCACCATATCGTTCTACTAAACTTTTATAGGTGCCGGTACGCCTGATCTTTTTTTGAAGGAAGTTTTTGATCTCGCCTCCTGTGTTATCATCTACCCACGGATTACGATTTCGTTGCTTCCATTCGCGATCAAATTGTTTTTGCAGACCAGACATGTGCTCGTTCACAGCTTCCTCAGCATAACGCTGCATGCGGCTGTCGATCGTAGTATATATTTTAAGGCCGGATTCCCAAAGATCATAGCCGTTCTCTTTACACCAGGTTAAGAGTTCGCCTCTCAATACATTTCGGAAATAAGTAGCTATACCCTGATTCTGATTTTGAACAGCAAACTTTAATTCGATTGGCAATGCTTTGAGTGAATCGTATGCGTTGCGTGAAATGAAATTATGATCGTATAATTTATACAACACCTGATTTCTTTTACGTAATGCGTTTTCGGGAAAGCGTTGTGGATTATAGAGCGATGGATTCTGGCACATCCCTACTATAACTGCAGCCTCCTGTATATTGAGACTATCCGGTTGTTTATTGAAATACGTTTCGCACGCTACTTTTATACCATACGCGTTACTGCTGAACTCGATGGTATTAAGATACATGGTAATGATCTCTTCTTTCGTATAGTTCTTTTCAAGCTGATGCGATATAGCCCACTCTTTTGTTTTTTGAATGATCCTTCGCGGAAGCTTTCCGAGTCTGGCAACCGGGCCGTCCAGTTCAAGAGTATATAAGTTTTTGGCAAGCTGTTGTGTGATGGTACTACCGCCACCCTGACTGTTGAAAGTCATGACACCCCAGAGCACACGCGGGTATGCCCAGAAGTCAAGACCGGAGTGATCATAGAAGCGATGGTCTTCTGAGAGCACAAGCGTCTTGACAAGAAGAGGAGACAGTTGATCGTATGTTACCTGGCTGCGGTTGAAACGAAAGTAACGACCGAGTGAAACTCCATCGGCAGAGACAAGTTCAGAAGATAAATCGTTCTCCGGATTTTCGATCGCTTTAAGGCTCGGCATTCCGCCAAACAAACCAAACAGGTCGTTACTTACAGCCCATACATATAGCGGGAATCCGAGAATAACACATAAAAAGAAAATCCAGATTCCTTTAACAACTTTTCTAAACCACGGCTTCCGAATGAGCAGAACTTTATTGATTTTCTGCAGGGTAGTATTTTTCGAAGAATTGGATGTACTCATCTAAACCTTTTGTTCTGTAAAATATATCGAAATTGTCTTTCGTAATTACAAAGGTATAGAATTTATGGTTCCGCAGTTCAGCAAGTGTACTGAGCTTCTCGTTGAATGTCTGAAAGTATTCGATCGCTGAACTTACACGGGGCAATCCGTCCACAAGCGTAATAGTATAATCATCATTAAACACCAGGTTGCTCGTCTTCAGGCGCAGGTCTTTAAAGTTTTGATCGTTGAATCTTTCGAGCGCTGCTGATGCAAATATCTTTTCACCCTTTTTATATATCATTATAAAGTAGTGCGACTCTTCAAAGGAACGGATGTACTGAATGCCCTGGCGTTTCTCTTGCGAGAGTTGAAAATCTTTAGACGCTTGCAAAAGTTTTTTAGCATACTCGGCAAGATTACTCTCGGGATATTTTTTGCTGAACTCATCCAGCGCAAACTGATATTGACTTATATCTTCGGTATCGCCAATAACAAGCACTTTGAGCAATGCCAGGTTAGGAACAAATGAAGTTTCTCCCAGCAAGAGCGCTTCGTCAATAACTCTTATGGCAGCTTTGTATTCTTTGTTTTCAAAATGAGTATATGCAGTTTTATAAAGTACCTTTTGTTTTTCAACAGCCAGGCTTGACTCCTGCAGGTAATTCGGGTTGATTAGAATTTTTGCAAATGTAGACTCCGGATATTTCTGTTTTAATTGTGAAGCGTACGATTCAGCCCTCGATGGATCTGTATCTTTAAAGATCAGGTAAAGTTTATATAGCACTTCAGGTTCATACTCTGATTCAGGAAAGCGCTTTAGTAAAGTTGAATATGATGCAACAGCGTTATCGTTCTCCAAAAGTTTAAAGTAATAGATGTCGCCCAGGTTGAAATATGCATTTTCAATTTTACCCAATGCTTCCTGCTTCTGCTCGTCTGTTCTCGGTATCTGTTTGCTGACGCGATCATATTCAGCAGCAACGGGATCTACCGGTGCAGCCGGAGCTTCTGTTGGTTGACCTTGATTCGGATCATCAGGTTGCAAAGTTTGATTTCGGTTGCTCGCAGCGGTAGCAGAAGAACGTAACGATCGCCTCCAGTTATCTTCCAAGGGAACATCGCCCCATATACGTTTGAATTCAGTTTGACCCAACGCCATAGCAGATGGATTTCCAAAATACCAGTCCGTAGTTTCCTCATCTTCCTGCGGCATGTTCCCATCTTCATCGGCACTGGCGAATATACTGTTGTTGGTATTGGACTCTATCTCGATGCGATTCGATCTTTTCTTTTTCTTACCGGCTCTCTTTTCTTCAGCAGCTTTTTGTGCCTGGTAAGCGGAATCTATACGATCGCGAAGTTGCGCAGAGTCTAGCGAAGCCATAGCTAATAAACTGTCTTGCCACTTAATGGTGTTAAGATGTTTTACAAATTCATTGAGAATTTCTGCACGTGCTTTTATGCGAGCATAACCTTCGTAGTCAGTAGGTAACGAACGTATAGCACTGTCGTAATAGGCTTGCGAGAGTTCGTACTTGCGCAGTGTGTCATAATATATTTCACCTAATCGTAAGTAAGCTTCTCCGTCAATGCGTTTGTTATTCCCTTCACGCACCGATCGATTCAGATTGACGATTGCATCGTTGAGATTTTTTTGTTTCAACTCAAAGATTCCCATCTCATAATAGATCTTGTCTTTGAAGTCTTTATTCTTACTGTCCTTCAACAGTTTCTTAAACGACTTGCGTGCAGCAGCAACATTTTTACTTCGTGATATTTCTGTTACCTGTGCTAAATATAGTCTGGCATAAAAATCAACTTCATACTCAGGGTTCGTTGCCAAACATTTTTTATAGAAATTATAGGCTTCTGCCTCAAAGCCTAACTTTTGATATACTTGTCCGATGATAAAATAAATCCGTCCGGGCTTATCTCTTTTCTTTAGTAACGGTACGGCCTCTGTAAGACTGCGTACCATGTTATCGTAATCGCCTTGCTCCTGATAAAAATATGCTTTTTGTAACAGCAGGTTTTTACGGTTCTCTTTGCTCAGCTCTTCTTTCTGTACATAGTCGATTGCCGCCTGTGCATTATTATACTCTTTGTGTTCCACAAACGTGCGGATCAGAAAGATTAACGATCGATGCCGTGCATCTTTATCTTTGGTGAGCTTCGGGTTGTTTACATATTTAAATGTCTCAATGGCGTTGCCCCAGTCAAGACTATAGAATCGTGCTCTTCCTACCAGTATATAATTGTCATCAACCCATTTGCTGTTGGGATGTCGTTGAATGGCGATCGAAGCCATCTTGATTGCTTCCTGAACTTCTTTGTCGTAACTCTTGGCTTGCGTAGAATCGAGTGCCGGATAAAGACGAAGAATCCGGTTGTAGTCATCTTTCAGATTCGACCAGAGTGTCTTATCTATTTTTTCAATTTCTTCACGCGCATAAAAATATCCATTGTAATGTGCTGTTGTATTATGATAGGCTTTACTGGTCCATGTATTTCTTTCCGATGAACAGCCATACAGCAGGACAAGTGTAAAGAGAATGAAGAGGTATCGGATCAGGATATTCAATCAACTGCAATTTGTGATGGTAAAACGCAAAAAACTGACATTCCATATTTTAATGGACTGGAATATCTAATTTTGTGCAAGAAAAAGAAAATCAATTTCATTGCTGAATGAAACCAAAGAAAACATTATCGAATTGGCTTACTACCCGATATCAACTGATTATCAGGAACGAAGAAAACTTCGCGGAGAAAACCAGTCTGGGCTTTACCTATTCGAAAGTTATTCTTTTTTCGGTGATTTTGTTCACCGGGTTGTTTGTGATGAGTTTGTTTCTGTCGAAAACTATTCTGGCAAAATGGTTTGACCCGAAGCACGAACAGATGGTACTCAACCAACAACTACTCGATCTTAGTAATAAAGTAGACTCGCTCGCTATAGAAATAGAACAGAAGGAACAGTTCATTGCAAACTTTCAACGTGTGCTCAGTGGCGACACCAGTAATTTTAAAGACCCTGCAGAAATGTTGAAAGGAGAAGGTCAGACACTTACAAAACCAACGGATCTTAATGCCACGGCTTCGGACTCATCTTTCAGAAAAGAATTTGAAAAGTCTGATCTCTCGCTCATCACACTGGCCAACGTAAAGTATCGTGATCTGCAGGAGACATTTTTTTATTCTCCGCTATCCGGATTTGTTTCAGATCCTTATGATGCAGGCAAAGGACACATGGGTGTTGATGTAGTAGCTAAAGCAAATGAACCTGTAAAATGTATTGCTGATGGAACGGTTATCTTTTCATCGTGGACACAGGACTCCGGGTATGTTATCATGATACAACATCGGGGCAACCTGATCTCTGCCTATAAACACAATGCACAACTCATGAAAAAAGTTGGTACTTTTGTAAATGGTGGAGAAATTATCTCCATAGTTGGCAACAGCGGTGAGCTCACCAATGGTCCGCATCTTCATTTTGAATTGTGGTACAATGGCAACTCTCTGAATCCTGAAGAATTTGTAACTTTTTAAAAACCAGAACATCATGCTAACTTCTAAAGAACAAAAACGAGCAGCCGATGAGATCAGTAACTCAAGCAACACCATCGGCAAAGGAACCTACCTGGAGGGTAACATTGAGACATACGGAAACATTCGCATTGAAGGAAAAGTAACTGGTAATATCAAATCGAAATCGAAGGTTGCGCTCGGTCCTCAGTCACACGTGCAGGGTAACATCATTGCACAGAATGCTGATATTGAAGGAGAGATAAAAGGTAAGATCGAGATATCTGAATTACTTGTACTCAAAGCAACAGCGGTTATCAATGGCGATATTATTACCGGTAAAATGGTAGTTGAACCTGGTGCTGTTTTTAACGGCTCGTGTAAAATGGGTGCTGTGGTAAAAGATATAAAAATAGGAGCTGACAATGGACTCAACAGAGCCGTCACACAACCCGAAGTTAAAACCGTATAACAACTATCTTAAATATAGCAGCCTCGGCATTCAGTTGCTGGCCGCTATAGGTATAGCCGGATGGGCCGGATACAAGCTCGATCAATATCTGCAATGGAAGTTCCCTGCATTTATGTTGTTGTTCGGGTTCGTTGCTTTTGGTGGAATGATATACCAGATATATAAGTCTGTGATGAAAGACCAATAATTTCTTCTGCATGAATATGGAAGAAAAAAAGCAGTGGTTGATAAAGCAGATCGAACAGATTGACGATCCCGGATTATTGCAGGCTATTACCAATCTGATTGATCAGGGTAAAGCTGAAATCGATTTGCTTGAAGCAGATGGTGAAGATCACGATGCTGCACTGGACGAAGCACTTCAGGAAATAAAACGGAATTTTAAAAACCAATAAGCTGCTGTAGCATTTTTCATTTTCGCATCCAAAAGAAGTTATTACGTTGATCCGATTCCTGATTGCACTCTTTATAACAGCTGGTATCATTGCCGGCTTTTCTCTTTTAGTACTGGCAAATATCCCTTCCTTTTTTTACCAGACACTGGTGTTTCTTGTGTTTGGTACCGGTTTAATTTACCGATACCTGTATAAACTTGATAAGCCCGATATATTCGTTCAGCTATACCTGCTTACCATGATTGTGAAATTTGTAGCGTATGGAGCCTACATGCTTTTCGTAATCCTGGAAGATCGCCCTCATGCAGGAGCCAACGTGGCCTTTTTCATGATTGTTTACTTCGTTTTTACCATCCTGGAGATTGTTTTTCTTTACCGCAAAATCATGCGCCAGTAACTGCTTTACGGAGAGCCAAATATTTTTCAAAACATTTTTTTGTGGAGGTATAATTAATACCTTTGCGGTCTGAATTGAAAAGCCTCCGAAACAAGCCAAAATGAGCGTTTTCTCCTGCATTCTAAGACGAAATTCTATACTCAGTTTACTGTTTGTTCTGCTATTTTCTGTCGCGAACGCACAGGATGAACCTATGCCTGAGTTTAACGAACACCAGACAGAAGATCAGAAAGAATTTAACGCGAGTGAGGTGATCATTCACCACGTGTTAGATGACCACATCTGGCACTTGTTTGATGGTCACTATGGTACAATCTACCTGCCGGTAATTGTATACTCTTCAGAAAAAGGTCTGGATGTTTTCTCATCTCATCACTTTTATGATGAACATCACAATACCGTAGCATACAACGGCTATGAGTTACACCACAGCCACATCATGTTGGCGGGTACAGATAAAGCAGTTCTTGATCTTTCCATTACCAAGAACGTGGCGATGTTGCTGATCAATGCTACACTTTTAATATTGATATTTCTGGCAGTTGCCAAAGGCTATAAAAAGAATAAAGGAAAAGCCCCAAGTGGTATCCAGTCTTTCTTCGAGCCAATCATAATCTTTGTACGTGATGAAGTAGTGAAACCTAACATCGGTCATCACTATGAAAAATTCCTTCCGTATCTACTTACATTATTCTTCTTTATACTCTTCGGAAACTTGCTTGGCCTGTTGCCAGGTGCTGGTAACTTAACCGGTAATATAGCTGTAACGGTTACACTTGCTGCGCTAACGTTTATCATCACAAATGTGAGTGGTAACAAAGGATACTGGTCTCACATCTTCTGGACACCTGGTGTGCCGTTGCCTTTGAGACTTGTAATTCTGCCAGTAGAGATACTGGGTTTATTTACGAAACCGATCTCGTTGACTATACGTCTCTTTGTGGCCATCACAGCCGGTCACATCGTGATGTTGAGTCTGATCTGTTTGACTTTTATTTTCGGAAGCATCTGGGTTGGTGTCGGATCTTCTTTAATCCTATTGTTTATTAGTTTGATTGAGTTACTGGTGGCAGGTATCCAGGCCTATGTATTTACGCTGTTCACAGCACTATATATAGGTATGGCTATAGCAGATCACGATCATCATTAATTATATATAAAGGTATCCCGTGCGGTAAAATGCCGTAAGGGTTTGTTTCACAATTTAAATACTTAACATTATGTTATTAGCACTTTTATTGGACATCAGCTACGCAATCATGGGCGCTGGTATCGGTGCAGGTATGGCAGCGATTGGCGCTGGTATCGGTATCGGTAAAATCGGTGGTTCTGCGATGGAAGGTATGGCACGTCAACCTGAAGCTTCTGGTAAGATTCAAGGTGCGATGTTGATCATTGCCGCTCTTATCGAGGTGGCCGCTCTTTTCGCGCTTGTAATTTGCTTGTTGATTTCGTTCAAGAGCTAAAAAGCTTTAGAAACCTGTCTTAGGCACTTGGCCGGGCAGGTTTCTTTCTTTAATGTAACTACATCAGACTTTAAATAAAGATATGGAACTTCTTACCCCAGGCACGGGACTCATCATTTGGCAGTTAATTGTTTTTGTAGGTCTGTTTCTCCTCTTAAGCAAAATTGCGTGGAAACCTATCATCAGCTCACTGAAGGAACGTGAAACATCTATTCAGGAAGCATTGTCAACTGCAGAGCGCGCACGTCTTGAAATGGCGCAGCTTAAGTCTGACAATGAAAAGCTTTTGAAAGAAGCACGCGAAGAGCGCGATAAGATTTTGCACGGAGCTCGCGAAGCTGCGAACCGCTTGAAAGATGAAGCACAATTCGATGCGAAAAAGGCTGCCGATAAAATTATTGAAGACGCTCGCGCTGCTATTAATATCGAGAAGCAGGCTGCCCTGAAAGAAGTAAAGATTCAGGTTGCTATGTTCTCACTTGAAGTTGCTGAGAAGCTGATGAAGAAAAATCTGGCTGACGACAAGTCGCAGAAAGAATTGGTAGAAGGTTATCTGAAAGATATAAAAGTTAACTAAGCATGGTGGAGTCAAGGGCAGCATCCCGGTATGTAAAGTCCCTCCTCGGCTTGGCTGTGGAGCAAAACGCATTGGATCAGGTTCATGCAGATATGCAACTGTTTAATAAAACGGTTGAAGGCAGCCGTGAATTTGAACTTCTGCTGAAGAACCCGATTATCAAACACGATAAGAAGAGAGATATACTGGAGAAACTTTTCAAAGGAAAAGTACATCCGCTTACGATGTCAATCTTCGACATCATTACCAAAAAGAATCGTGAGCCGCTTTTGCCTGCTATAGCAAAAGAATTTCATAACGCTTACAACGAATATAAAGGCATCCGCAAGGCTACTATTACAACGGCTGTACCGCTGGATGCTAAACTGAAAGCGGAGTTTGAACAGATCGTAAAAAATCTGAGCAACAAAACTCAAGTAGAGCTTTTGGAGAAAATTGATAAAGACATGATCGGTGGTTTTGTACTGAATATAGATGACAAACAGATCGATGCCTCTATCAAAAACAAACTGAAGGCTATGAAAGTAAAATTCAGTGAGAATCCTTATGTGAAGGAATTTTAATTCACATACCTGACAAATAAACTAACTAACGACTTAACGACTAACGATATCATGGCAGAGATCAGACCCGAAGAAGTATCAGCAATATTGCGTGAGCAACTTTCTCAATCCCGTACCGATGCCCAATTGGAAGAAGTTGGTACTGTTCTCACCGTAGGTGACGGTGTTGCCCGGATCTATGGCCTTACTCAAGCACAGGCAGGTGAGCTTCTCGTTTTTGAGAACGGCCTCCAGGCGCTCGTGCTCAACCTCGAAGAGGACAACGTAGGTGCGGTATTGCTCGGTGATTATAAAGATATCCGTGAAGGTGCCACGGTAAAACGCACCGGTAAGATCGCCTCGGTTAAAGTAGGTGACGGGATGCTGGGCCGCGTAGTGGATACGTTGGGTCAGCCGGTAGATGGTAAAGGCCCTATTGCGGGTGAACTTTACGAGATGCCACTGGAGCGCAAAGCTCCTGGTGTAATTTTCCGTCAGCCGGTAAACGAACCGTTGCAGACTGGTATCAAAGCGATTGATGCNNGGTCAGCGCGAATTGATTATTGGTGACCGCCAAACGGGTAAAACCGCCGTGGCGATTGACACCATCATCAACCAGCGTGAATTCTACGAAAAAGGTCAGCCTGTATTTTGTATCTACGTTGCTGTTGGACAGAAAGCTTCTACAGTGGCTCTAGTCGCTGCGGCCCTTGAAAAGGCTGGCGCGCTTCCTTATACCGTTATCGTATCAGCATCTGCTTCAGATCCTGCTCCGATGCAGTTCTTCGCGCCTTTCACGGGTGCGTCAATCGGCGAATTCTTCCGTGACACTGGTCGTCCTGCGCTCGTAGTTTATGACGACTTGTCGAAACAGGCCGTTGCCTATCGCGAAGTATCGCTTTTATTGAGAAGACCTCCCGGACGTGAAGCGTACCCTGGTGATGTCTTTTACCTTCACTCCCGTCTACTTGAACGTGCCGCGAAAATCATCAACAACGATTCGATCGCGAAAAATATGAATGACCTTCCTGCCTCTATCAAACAT
>DJFR01000078.1:0-1728 GCA_002432545.1 Flammeovirgaceae bacterium UBA5867
TGCAGTATATACACCAAGTGCTGCAGAGATCACAGCAGGTACGGTTACACTGACCTTAACAACCAACGATCCGGCCGGAGCCTGTACAGCAGCAACCGATAATGTAACGATCACACTTGATCCGGTAGCAACGGTTGATGCCGGTGCTGCACAAACTATATGTGCTGGTGGTACAGTTACTTTAGCCGGAACAATAGGCGGTGGAGCTACCAGTGCAACGTGGAGTGGAGGTACCGGAACGTTCTCTCCGAATAACTCTACATTAACAGCAGTATATACACCAAGTGCTGCTGAAGTATCAGCTGGTACAGTAACGCTTACTTTAACTACGAATGATCCCGCTGGTTTATGTCCGGCAGCAACGGATAACGTAACGATTACAATCAGTCCTGCAGCAACGGTGGATGCTGGTCCCGCGCAAACTATATGCGGAAGCGGTACGGTAACACTCGCAGGTACGATTGGTGGTTCTGCTACCAGTGCAACGTGGAGTGGCGGCACGGGAACATTTGCTCCGAACAACACTACTTTAAATGCAGTATATACTCCGAGCGCAGCTGAGATCACAGCCGGTACAGTAACATTGACCTTAACAACCAATGATCCTGCCGGAGCCTGTACAGCAGCAACCGATAACGTAACGATTACGATTAATCAGCCTGCAACAGTTGATGCTGGTGCAGCACAGACTATATGTGCAGGCAGTACCGTAACATTGGCCGGAACTATTGGAGGTTCAGCTACCAGTGCAACCTGGAGTGGTGGTGCCGGAACGTTTGCTCCGAATAACTCTACATTAAATGCAGTATATACACCAAGTGCTGCTGAAGTATCAGCCGGTACGGTAACGCTTACGCTAACGACCAACGATCCTGCTGGTTTATGTCCTGCAGTTACAGATAATGTAACAATTACAATCAGTCCAGCAGCAACCGTAGATGCCGGTGCAGCGCAAACTATATGCGGCAGCGGTACGGTAACACTCGCAGGTACGATTGGTGGTTCTGCTACCAGTGCAACGTGGAGTGGTGGTACCGGAACATTTGCTCCGAACAACACAACATTAAATGCAGTATATACTCCGAGCGCAGCTGAGATTACAGCCGGTACAGTAACATTGACGTTAACAACCAATGATCCTGCCGGGACTTGTACAGCGGCAACTGATAATGTGACAATCACCATCGATCAACCTGCTACGGTTGATGCTGGTGCAGCACAGACTATATGTGCAGGCAGTACAGTAACATTGGCCGGAACCATTGGAGGTTCAGCTACCAGTGCAACATGGAGTGGCGGTACAGGAACATTTGCTCCGAATAACTCCACATTAAATGCAGTATATACTCCCAGTGCAGCGGAGATCACAGCCGGTACAGTAACACTTACCTTAACTACGAATGATCCTGCAGGTTTATGCCCTGCGGTGACAGATAATGTAACAATCACAATCAGTCCTGCAGCAACGGTAGATGCCGGTGCGGCTCAGACTATATGTGGAAGTGGTGCGGTAACACTGGCCGGTACGATAGGCGGTTCAGCAACCAGTGCAACGTGGAGTGGTGGTACCGGAACATTTGCTCCGAACAATACAACTCTGAACGCAGTATATACGCCAAGCGCTGCGGAAATTACTGCCGGTACGGTAACGTTAACATTAACTACGAATGATCCGGCAGGAACATGTACAGCGGCAACGGATAACGTAACGATTACAATCGATCAGCC
>DJFR01000078.1:1761-28820 GCA_002432545.1 Flammeovirgaceae bacterium UBA5867
TGGAGTGGCGGTACCGGAACATTTGCTCCAAATGCCAACACGCTGAATGCAGTATATACACCAAGCGCTGCCGAGATAACAGCGGGTACGGTAACATTAACTTTGACTACCAATGATCCTACCGGAACTTGTCCTGCTGTAAATGATAATGTAGTGATAACCATTACACCTGCAGCTACAGTGAACGCAGGTCCCGACCAAAGTATATGTGCGGGCGGTACAGTAACACTTGCCGGTACAATTGGTGGCTCAGCTACGGGAGCAACGTGGAGTGGCGGTACCGGAACATTTGCTCCGAACAACACAACATTAAATGCAGTCTATACGCCAAGTGCAGCTGAAGTTACAGCCGGAACAGTAACCTTGACGCTTACAACGGCCGGGCCATGCGCAGCTCTAACAGATAATGTAACGATTACAATCAGCCCTGCAGCAACAGTAAATGCCGGACCTGATCAATCTATTTGTGCAGGCAGTACTGTAACACTTGCCGGTACTATAGGTGGTTCAGCTACAGGAGGAACCTGGAGTGGCGGCACGGGTACATTTGCCCCGAACGCTACAACATTAAATGCAGTCTATACACCAAGTGCTGCCGAAGTTACAGCGGGTACAGTAACGCTTACGCTTACAACGGCCGGGCCATGCGCAACATTAACGGATAACGTGACGATTACCATTAATCCTGCTGCTACGGTAAATGCCGGACCTGATCAAACGATTTGTGCAGGCAATACAGTAACACTGGCTGGTACGATAGGCGGTTCCGCTACCAGTGCAACCTGGAGTGGTGGCACGGGTACATTTGCTCCGAACGCTACAACATTAAATGCAGTATATACACCAAGTGCTGCCGAAGTTACAGCAGGCACAGTAACCTTAACACTTACAACGACCGGGCCATGCGCAGCAGTAACAGATAATGTAACCATTACAATCAGTCCCGCAGCAACAGCCAATGCCGGACCAGATCAAACGATTTGCGCAGGTGGTTCAGTAACACTTGCCGGATCTGTAAGTGGTGCAGCAACAGGAGGTATATGGAGTGGAGGCACCGGTACATTTGCACCGAACAATACAACGTTAAATGCATCATACACACCGAGCGCTGCTGAAGTAACTGCTGGAACAGTAACATTGACCTTAACAACAACGGGACCTTGTACTGCCGGAAGTGACAACGTGGTGATCACCATCAATCCAGTGGCTACAGTAGATGCAGGTACAGCGCAGACTATATGTGCCGGAGAAACGGTTACGTTAGCTGGTACGATAGGAGGTTCTGCAGCATCGGCAACATGGTCAGGTGGTACAGGTACATTCGCTCCGAATAACACTACACTCAATGCTATATATACGCCAAGCGCTGCCGAGATTACAGCCGGTACAGTAACATTGACATTGACAACGAACGATCCTGCAGGTCCTTGCCCGGCGGTGAGTGATAATGTAACGATTACAATCAATCCTGCGGCAACCGTAAATGCCGGACCAGATCAAACTATATGTGCAGGTAATGCGGTAACACTGGCAGGTTCAGTAGGTGGCTCAGCTACCGGAGGAACCTGGAGTGGAGGCACTGGTACATTCGCACCGAACACAACAACATTAAACGCAACCTATACACCAAGCGCTGCTGAAGTAACTGCGGGTACAGTAACCCTGACGCTTACAACGAGTGGCCCTTGCTCTACATTAACAGATAATGTAGTAATAACCATCAGTCCTGCAGCAACGGTTACTGCCGGACCTGACTCAGCCATCTGTGCAGGCAGCTCAATAACATTGGCGGGTGCAGTTGGTGGTGGTGCTACCGGAGGAACGTGGAGTGGTGGTACTGGTACATTTACACCGAACAACACAACACTGAACGCAGTATATACACCAAGCGCTGCTGAAGAGCTTGCGGGTACAGTAACATTAACACTGACAACCAGCGGACCATGCGCAGCCGTAAGTGATGATGTGGTGATCACCATTAATCCTGCTGCAACAGTAAATGCAGGTGCAGATCAAACTATATGTGCTGGTGGTGCAGTAACATTGGCCGGAACAATAGGAGGCTCTGCCACATCGGTTACATGGTCAGGTGGCACCGGAACGTTTGCTCCGAATAACACAACACTGAATGCTACCTATACACCAAGTGCAGCAGAAGTTGCCGCGGGTACGGTTACACTTACTTTAACCACGAATGATCCTGCGGGAGCCTGTACACCGGCAACCGACAATGTAACGATTACTATAGAAGACTCGGCAACTGCAAATGCAGGTACCGATCAGGATATATGTGCTGGTGGTACAGTAACATTAGCGGGATCTGTTGGAGGATCTGCTACGACAGGAACCTGGAGTGGTGGCACCGGAACATTTGCTCCGAACAACACAACGCTCAATGCTATATATACACCAAGTGCTGCCGAGGTTGCAGCCGGTGCAGTTACACTGACATTGACTACCGATGATCCTGCAGGTTCATGTGGTGCAGGTACAGATGATGTGGTGATTACAATAAACCAGGCACCAACGGCAGCAAATGCTGGTCCTGACCAAACGGCATGTGGTCCAGCTACATTAGCAGCGAACACGCCAACGAATGGCACAGGTCAATGGACTATCGTAAGTGGTACAGGTGGAAGCTTGGGAGATATTGCTGATCCAGGGACAACATTTTCGGGTATCGGAGGCTCTACTTATGTATTACGCTGGACCATCAGCAACGGATCATGTACACCAAGTTCCGATGATGTATCAATCACCTTTGATATCAATACACCAACAACTGCAAATGCAGGTGCTGACCAGTCAGTGTGTTCAACGTCTACAACACTTGCTGCAAATACGGCAGTTGTCGGTACGGGGGCATGGACAATTGTAAGTGGTACAGGTGGAAGCTTTGGAGATGCAGCAAGTCCTGCAAGTACATTTACAGGTACAGCAGGTACTACCTATATATTACGCTGGTCTATCAGCACCGGTGGAAGCTGTTTGCCAAGTACGGATGATGTAACTATAGCATTTGAGGTTGCTCCGACAACAGCGAATGCAGGTGCGGATCAAAGCGTATGTGCTACAACAGCAACACTGACGGCTAATGCTGCAACGATAGGAACAGGTACATGGACTATAATAAGTGGTACAGGCGGAAGCTTTGCCGATGATAATGATCCTGCTACTGTATTTACAGGTACAGCGGGACAGACTTATGTTCTTCAGTGGACGATTGCCAATTCTTGTGCAGCGTCATCTGATCAGGTAACAATTGAACTTGAAGCTGCACCAACAACAGCGAATGCTGGTCCGGATCAAACTGTATGTGGTCCTGCTACACTAGCCGCGAACACACCAACTGTTGGTACAGGTCAATGGACTATAGTGAGTGGAACAGGAGGAAACCTTGCTGATAACGCAGACCCTGCAACTACATTTACAGGTACAGCTGGAACTACGTATGTACTTCGCTGGACGATCACAAACGGATCATGTGCACCAAGTACAGATGATGTATCAATCACCTTTGATATTAATACACCAACAACTGCGAACGCTGGTCCTGATCAGTCTGTGTGTGGTACATCTGCAACACTTGCAGCAAACACTGCAGTTATAGGCGTAGGGCAGTGGACTATAGTAAGTGGAACAGGCGGAAGCTTTGCTGACGATGCACTTCCGACTACTACTTTCACAGGCACTGCAGGAACTACATATGTATTACGCTGGACTATAACTGGATCATGTGCAACTACATTTGATGATGTTGAAGTTGAATTCGAACAAGCTCCTACACCAGCAAGTGCAGGTCCTGATCAAACGGTTTGTGGTCCTGCTACATTAGCAGCAAACACACCTGCAATTGGTACAGGTCAATGGTCAATCGTGAGTGGCACAGGTGGAAGCTTTGCAGATGATGCAAATCCGACAACAACATTCTCGGGCACAGGTGGTACTACCTATGTGATCCGCTGGACCATCAGCAATGGAGCATGTACACCAAGTACAGATGATGTATCTATAACTTTCGATATCAATACGCCTACAACAGCCAACGCGGGTTCTGATCAGTCAGTGTGTGCGACAACAACAACGCTTGCAGGTAATACACCTGTAATTGGTACAGGTCAGTGGACTATAGTTAGTGGTACAGGCGGAACGATAGCAGACAATACAAATCCGACATCAGCTTTCGCTGGCACAGCAGGAACTACGTATGTACTTCGCTGGACAATCACCAGCAGTGGAACTTGTACACCAAGTACAGATGATGTAACTATCGCATTTGAAGTAGCACCAACTGTAGCAGATGCCGGTCCTGATCAGAGTATATGTGCTACCTCCGCTACATTGGCTGCAAACACAGCTACAAGCGGTACAGGTACATGGACTATAGTAAGTGGTACAGGCGGAAGCTTTGCTGATGATAACGATCCTGCTACTGTATTCACNNGACCAGGTGACAATCGAACTTGAAGCTGCACCGACACCTGCAAATGCTGGTCCTGATCAAACCGTATGCGGCCCTGCTACATTAGCCGCAAACGCACCAGTGGTTGGTACAGGTCAGTGGACTGTAGTAAGTGGAACGGGTGGTGTCTTCGCGGACGATGCAAGCCCTACAACAACATTCTCAGGTACAGGTGGAACTACTTATGTAATTCGCTGGACGATCAGCAATGGATCCTGTACAGCAACATCTGATGATGTATCTATAACTTTCGATATCAATACACCGACAACAGCGAACGCTGGTCCTGACCAGGCTATATGTAACACAAGTACTACACTGGCTGCTAACACCGCAGTTGTAGGCACNNAAGTCCTGTAAGTACATTTACAGGTACAGCAGGAACTGCCTATGTATTACGCTGGACCATCAGCACCACCGGAACTTGTACACCAAGTACAGATGATGTAACGATTTCATTTGACGTAACTCCGACCGTAGCGAATGCAGGAGCAGATCAAACCGTGTGTGCTACTACAGCGACACTCACTGCTAATGTTGCTGCTATCGGTACAGGCACGTGGACTATAATTAGTGGTACAGGCGGAAGCTTTGCCGATGACAATGATCCTGTTACTATATTTACAGGTACACCGGGACAGACTTACGTTCTTCAGTGGACTATTGCCAATGCTTGTGCGACAACATCCGATCAGGTAACAATTAAATTGGATGCGGCTCCTACAGTTGCAAATGCTGGACCTGATCAAGGTCTCTGCGGTGTGTTTACAACAACACTCGCTGCCAACACACCAACCGTTGGAACAGGTGTATGGACAATCATCAGTGGAACAGGTGGAGTTGTGATTACACCATTGAGCCCTACATCACAATTCGTAGGTGTAGCAGGAAACTCGTATACATTGCGATGGGTAATTACCAATGGCTCTTGTACACCAAGTATAGATGATGTAGTAATTAACTTCTCTGCATCACCGGTAGCTACAAGTCCTGTTACGGTATGTGTTAATAATCCGGCACCTGTGTTAACAGCTACAGCTCCGGGAGCAACCAGCTTCAAGTGGTATCTGTTTACGGCACCGGCTACGAGAACACTGTTGGCAACGACAACAACAGGAAGCTTTACGCCTGGAGCAGAATTGATTCGTACAACTCCGGGAACATTTACATACGAGGTTACAGCAGTATATACTTGTGGTGAAAGTCCTGCAACACAAATTGTAGTGAACGTATCGAATACAGGTGGATGTAGCGGTGGAGGCACTGGCAACTGTGCTACGGTTAAGATCACACCTAACCCGAAACCTGCAACATGTACATTGTCGAATGGTTCGGTAACCTTCACAATCGATCCGCTTGTTCCGGCTATAAATAACGAAGGCGTAATTATTCGTATCGATGGTATATCAAGTACAAACCTGAATATCACACGTACAAACTATAATGACACAACCTTCCTCAACCTGCCGATGGGTACATATACCTATACAATTGTATATGGTGATTCAAGCTGTATCAAACCAGGTACATTTACCATTGATCAGTCTGGAACAGTTGGTACACCAGTAGCATCGAACATTGTACAACCGGTATGTGCTGGTTCTGCAACCGGTGCGCTGACCTTGAGTGTAGCGGGTGAAGCTGGAAATTTACTCGAGTGGTCATTGGATGGAATCAGCTGGACTTCATTTACGGCTGGCAGTCAGATTACAGGTATACCTGCAGGTGCTGCACCTACATTTGAAGTAGTTATCAGTGTAAGACGAAATTCGTCTGATCCTTGTAACGCTGCAGTAACGGTTGTGATGCAGGATGCTAACCCGGCAATTACCGCTACGTTTGATATCACATCATCGACTTGTAACGGTAATGATGGTGCGATCACAAACATCACGGCATCAGGTGGCGTGGGTGGCCCTTATCAGTATTCACTGGATGGCACAACATTCCAGACTCAAAATGAATTCACAGATATATCAGGCGGTTCGTATACACTTACTGTAAAAGATAATGTAGGCTGCGAGCAGACCTTTACTGCTGCTGTAACGTTCCCTGGTTTTATAGACTTCACAACAGGTGTTGTTTCTGCGACCTGTACGAATAATGGATTGAGTGGTAAACTCGCTGTCAGATTCAACGATCCGGGAACATACCAGGCAGGTATCAGTGCAGATCCTTTGGTCGAGCCAACGAAATACAGAACGTATACAACATTTGATCCTTCTAATGATGTACCGCTTACATTCGACTCATTAGGAAGAGGAACTTACTATGTATTTGCGAAAGGTGCTTCTGCACTCTGCGCTACAAGACAAGGTCCGTTTACGATCGATGGTGTGTATGCACTGACGTTCGATATCGTACCACTCTGTAATAATAATGAGGTGTCTATATCACTGACCAACCTCACAGGTGAGCCAGGTACTCCATTTGAGATTCAGGTGTTCAAGAAGTTTACAAGCACAGCGATGGAAACAACTCCGGTTGCATCCATCCCGGTAACAAATAGTGTATTGCTTGAGTACGATGATCATCCGTTCCTGCAACTGCCGGATGAATACCAGATCCAGATAACACAGGTACAATCTTCATCATTCTGCTTGTTGTCTTCTGAGTTGGTAGATTATAAAGTAACACCTCGTCTCTTCGCACAGGTAGGCGCTACCAGCGAGTCTTATCCGGATATACTCACGGGTAAAATGCAGGTAACTAACTTTACCGGTGGTCAGATACCATACGAAGTTCGCATCGAACTCGATTCAGCTTCGGTAGGTGGTCAGGCCTTCCAGACCGATTGGGATGAAGTATTGCTTAACAATAATCTGCAATACGAGAAAAACTATAGTAACATTCCGGCTGGTCGTTACAATGTTCAGGTGCGTGATTCTATAGGATGCGTGATTGAAGTTGTAGGACGTGTGCCACTGGATACAGACATCTATATACCAAACATCTTTACTCCGAACGAAGACGGATCAAACGATGTATTCTTCATCCGGAATTTACCAGATGCAGATGCGAAGCTTGTCATCACCGATCGTTGGGGTAAGCAGGTATACTCTACCAACAGCTACCAGAATAACTGGACAGGGGAAGGAGTATCGGATGGTATATACTTCTACCGACTCAAGATAGCAGACGGATCTGCGATCACGGGTTGGGTCGAAGTACTCCGGGGAGCGAAGCCTTAATTAACATAGCGTGTATAATTAAACAGAAACACCGGACGATGAGTCCGGTGTTTTCTTTTTGTGGTGATATATAGATTAGCTCCGAAGAATATACTAAAGACTGGAAAGAAATTTTAACGTATCCACGCCATCAGCATAGTCCCATAGCTCGGGATATTGCGCTTTACCAAATGGGACAGTGGCACGTTCATGATCACCAACAACGCACTGGATCTTGTCTTCATTTGTAGCTAATTTTTCTGAAAGATCCCGTTCGTCTTTATACTGTTCATAGTAGACAACGGAAATAGGGGAGACCATCTTTGCATTTTCATGGAGCATCACAAAACCATTGTCCAGGAAAGGTATTTGATTTACCAGCATGATGGATTTCTGGTAATCATAGTTGTTGCAATATTTATGATGATGAATGATGGGTTGATATACCTCCCAGGTTGAATACAGTTTGTCAAATGAATATCCGGCAGGTACAAGCAGCTTTGATATATTTCTGCACCCCAATCCGAAATAGCTGAATACATCTATACCCAGGGTTGCCAGTTCTTCTTCGCTTTCTTTTCCGGTAAGTATAGCAACCGATGTTCTGTTCTTTCGAATGATGTGCGGGTACTTGCCAAAGTAGTAATCGAAGTAACGTGCAGAGTTATCACTGCCCGTTGCAATAACAGCATCAAAGTTTTTTAATTGCTCGGCAAGTTCAATCTTGTCGTGGAATGAAGGCTCGATGTCACACAACGTTTTAATTATATATTTCAGCAGTACAGAATCTTTTGAGCTGGGTTTTATCAAGGCATTATTCCCGCTGATCAACACCGAAAGCAAATCATGAAAGCCAACGAGCGGGATATTGCCCGCCAAAACCAACGCAATTTTTTTAGATTGATCACGCAGATTGTATGAAGACACCCACTGCTCTAATCTTTCTTTCTGTAGTAATTTAATAATACCGTCCATACCCATACGAACGTTCTCTTTGGTAAACCATGGATTTTCGCGGGCAGCCTGTTCAGTTAACGTTTGAAAAGCAGCGTCATCTATATTTTTTAATGTTTGTCCTAGTAAACTAAAAGCATTTATTCTTACATGTGTGTTCATCAGTGGTAAACTTTTATGGAGACGTGACCGTTTTATGGATGTTTAGATTATTTTTGTATTGGTAAACGGACCAAAATTAGATAAAGCATGGCAATAATTATTACGGACGAGTGCATCAACTGCGGTGCATGCGAACCGGAATGCCCCAACACGGCGATCTACGAAGGCGGCCGCGAGTGGAATTGGGCCGGGGGCACTAAATTGGAAAAAGTAGAATTGGAAGACGGCTCAGCAGTAGATGCTAAGGACTCACAGACTCCTGTCTCCAATGAATTTTATTATATCGTTCCTGGAAAATGTACGGAATGTACAGGCTTCCATGAAGAACCTCAGTGCGCGGCAGTATGTCCTGTAGATTGTTGCGTAGCAGATCCTGACTACGTAGAAACGAAAGAGGAGCTCCTTGCCAAGAAGGCTTGGCTTCACCAGGAAGTTGCTGCTTAATTATTCGTAATTATACGTTACACGTTAATCGTTATCAGAAACTATAGTATATAATCTGGTAACGATTAACGGATAACTTATAACGGATAACAATCTCACCGCATCTTTGCCCGCTTGATCAGATACGTCTGAAGAACTCCATTGAAGTCACTTTGAACATCGGCTTCAATGAAATCTATTTTGTACTGATTGCAACGCATCTTGAGCGCCTTGTGAAATTGATCAGCTTCCTGTCTATAAGATTGTTTGATGTCAGCGGGATTTAGTTTCAGTCGATCGCCTGTCTCAAGATCGATGAACTCCATCGGTCTGTCTTCGAAGTTGAAAAGCAATTCTGTCTGATTATCCATTACATGAAATACAATCACTTCATGTTTATTGTGCTTTAAATGCTGTAGCGCTTTAAAGAGATCATCGGTACTTTCTTCCGAATCAAACATATCACTGAATATAATTACCAGCGAACGCTTATGGATTTTCTCCGCGATCTCATGAAGTACTTTTGCTACTTGCGTTTTTGTCTGTGCAGGCTTTCGTTCCTCCAGATCATTTAGTAATCGCAGTAATTTATCAAGATGAGTAGGCGATGATTTTACTGGAGTCAGTTCATGAATAGTATCAGAGAACAGGCATAAACCAACGGCATCGCGCTGGCGATTAAGTAAATATGACAAAGCTGCAGCAGCATATTTACTGAACCTGATTTTAGCCTTCGAGTCTGCCGGGTAGAACATCGAAGCAGATATATCCAGTGCAATCAGGCATCGAAGGTTCGTTTCTTCTTCATATCTTTTTGTAAATAACCGATCGGTACGCGCATATACTTTCCAATCGATATGCCGGGTGCTCTCTCCTTCATTATAGAGCCTGTGTTCTGCGAATTCAACCGAAAAACCGTGATATGGTGACTTGTGGAGTCCGGTAATAAAGCCTTCTACCAGCTGATGCGCGAGAAGCTCCAGGCTGCTGTTTTGGTTAATTTGATTAAGGTCTGCCTTCACGTATTTGGAAAAGCCGAATATTGTTGATTATTTGGAGATAGTAAAGCTTTATTAGCACTATAAACCGAAATCGTTAACGAAATAGTATTTGGTTAGTTTGGAATGAATGACCAAAGTACTAACTTAGTTGGAACCAAACTTGAACCTAACCCTAAAAACTGAAGGATTGTGGAAGAGAACAAGCAAAACGGCAGAGACGAAATTTACTCAGCGAAAGTAAAGGCCGGAAAGAGGACGTATTTCTTTGATGTGAAATCGACTCGCTCGAATGATTACTATCTCACGATAACGGAGAGTAAGAAACGCTTTAAAGAAGATGGTTTCTCCTACGAGAAGCACAAGATCTTTTTGTACAAGGAAGACTTTAACAAATTCCTGGAAGCTTTAACCAGCACGGTAAACCATGTGAAAAATGAACTGATGCCGAATGTCGACTTCAGTCAATTCGATCACATGCACGAAGCTGAAGAACCTGCTGAAGCTTCTTCTAAACCTTCAACGTTGGATACAGAACTTAAATGGGATTGATTCTTTTTACCTAACCCGACCTATACCTAATTGAAAGCCTTTCATGAAACATGAAGGGCTTTCGCTTTTTTCAGCATATACAGTCACTGTAGCATAGCTACTCCGTTGTGTCTGTGAAGACTCATGTTCTTCTGCTTATAGTCTCGTTGAAAAAAGTCTCCTTAAAGGTTACATTACCTCGATTATTATTAATTAAACATCAGAATCAACTCCCCTTATCAAGGGATTAATTCTTTGGCAGGACTGCTTTAATGTTTAATTTCGAGCTTAAAACCTAACTGAATTCTATCGAGATGAATTTTCTTTACCCGGTAAGAGGTATACTACTACTACTGTTCTCTACTTTACTACTCTTGATTGACTCGACCAGCGGGTACGCACAAGGATGCCTGGGCGTTGGCGGCATGGGTATAACCGGAGGAGCTGTGAGTACCAGCGCTGGTATACTCTGTGCAAACGTAGATGCATTGGGAGGCCCGGGTTCCGGTGCCGAACTTCTGATCACCGCTGGTAATGTGATTGACGGTGATATAGTTTCATTCACAGTGGATTGGGATGACGGAACAGCACCCCAGGTTGTACCTGCCACGAAGATCGGTCCCAACAACTGGCAAGTTGTAAATCTCAAACATTATTTTCCTACAACGGGTAACGATGTGCAGTGCGAATATATACCGCGCGTGGCACTGCTTGTAAATGGAGTTCAGTGTACTCCGAATTTTGGTGCATCACCAAAGTTCACACGATGGAATGTTGATGATGAGAACTCCGGTGAACTAAGACTCGAAGAGACAACAACCAATGTAAATACATACCTCGTTTGTAGAGGAACCGAAACGACTGTAACATTCACTGACAGAAGTATATTAAACTGTGTACCTCCTGATTATGTTTTACCCAACCCGATTAACCAGGCACAACGCTGGAGACGTTTTACATACGGTACACTCAATACCGTTACATCAGCCACCGGTGTTGAAGTAAGCGGAGTTGTTCAGACGTATCCTTTTCAGGGAGCAGTTGTTACAGACAATCCATCGATCGCACCACTTACACCTACCGTTACATTGCCGATTACTATACCGGCAGATGCGCAGGTAGGACAGGAGTTTGAAATTCTCATGGAGTATTGGAATACGTGTAATCCGTTTCCGGGAACTCCTGTAACAGAGACAGCAAGAATCAGAGTTGTTGATCAACCACCGGCACCCACGGCCAATAATAATTTAATTTGTAATGGTGTAAGTCCGCTGCCGAATTTTTCCATTACAGTACCAGGCGGTTTCCCGGGTGCTACTGTTACATGGTTTCAGGATAACGCGGGGATACCAGGCGCTGTAATTCCGGGATTTACAACGGCTACGCTACCCGCATCGGCCATTGGTGTAAGTAATGCTGTAGCCGGTATATATAGGGTTTGGGCCAGCTACTACGCAGTTAATAATGCTGACGGAGTTTCATGCGAAAGTCCGCGTATACCTGTAACATTAACGATACGCGAAGATTTGCCAATCGTTCCTATACCCGGTGGTTATGTCAACCAGATTTGTAACAATGCAACCATGACGTTGACATTGCCTGCACCGGCCACCGAAGTAATTGGCGGAACCACGCAATATGTATGGACAGTAACCGGTGGCGGTGGTGTAACCTTCACATCAACAGCGAACAGTGCTACATTTGATTTCTCAGGTATAAACTTTGGCGGTGCAGCTTCGGTAACACGAACTATACGCATCAATAGAAGATATACTGCTAATCCAACATGTACATCTCCCAATAGAAATTTAAGTGTACAGATCTTTGCACCCAGTGTAGGCGGTACACTTTCTGCTACACCGGATGTATGTGAGACTACAGGCGTAGGTACTATTAATTTAACCGGAGAGCTCGGCACCGTTCAACGCTGGGAAGTATCTTTTAACAACGGACCTTTTTTACCCAATGCATCTTTAGGTACGGGCACTTCGATAACACCGGGTATACTACCAGCCGGTAATTATAGATTCAGAGCAGTTGTTGCCAACGGTGTATGTTCAGAAGCCGTAAGCGCGATCGAAACGGTAGATGTATTTCCGAATCCGACAGCAGCAAGTGTAGGAGCAGATCAATCGTTTTGTCAAACGTTGTTAACATCAACCGCATTAGGCGGAAGCAATCCTTCACCCGGAACCGGTGCATGGACGGTAACATCACGACCAGCAGGTTCGTCTGCATCTGCAGCAAATTTTTCAAATGCTACCAATGGTAATTCAATCTTTACCGGAGATGTATATGGTATATATACCCTTCGCTGGACGGTAACGAGTGGATCTTGCGTAAGCTTTGCTGAATTGACTGTGGAGTTTGGTACAGACCCCGGTGTACAGAATGCGGGTACTGACAATGCTTTTTGTGGAACTAACGGATCGCTTAATGCCGTGGCGCCAACGATCGGAACTGGTAGATGGACTCAAATTGCAGGTCCTATAGGAGGCAATACTTCTTTTGATAATGACGAGCAGTCAGCAACCAATATATCTTTACTGGATACTTCACCGGCAGCATACGGTAGCTATACCTATCGCTGGACTGTTATCAGCGGAAACTGTACTCCGCGCACTGATGATGTTATCATCACCTTTAACGAACCCGGTTCTGCATCGGTACCGGCAGATTTTGTGTCGTGTGTTGACCAGGTAACATTAGCACCGATTACGTTAACAGGTGCTGCCATAGCCGGTGGTGCTACACAAGGTCGCTGGGAGGTTGTAAGTGGTACAGGTACATTTACCAGCAATAACGCCAGCCCGGGAGCAGCATTGCCAGCCGCAAACACGGATGATGCGTATAGACCTTCCGTTGCTGATTTTACAGCGGGCTCTGTACAACTTCGTTTTGTGGCAATAGATCCGGATGGTGCCGGACCTTGCGGAAACGTAAACAGTCCCACCAATCTTACTATTACATTCGATCGTAAACCTGCGAATGCCGATGCCGGTGCTGACTTTGCTATATGCGAAGGCGAAGTCGCGAATTTGAATGCCGCTGCTGTGAACAATGGTGGTATAGGTATATGGTCTCCGGCAACAGGTATAGCAAATGTAAATGATGAAACAACAACGGTAACAGGCCTCACCGCGACAACAACATTTACCTGGATGGTAAACAGTGCCATGGGTAGTCTGGCAACACCACCGAATGGTTCATGCGTGGCTACGACAGATGATGTAATCGTTACGGTAAATCCATTGCCCGAAGCGAACGATCCTGCACCCAGCGATCTTTGCGAAACAGTAGCCGGTACATTAACTGCTGCCAATGTTACACTGTCAGTATATGATGTCGCGGTAATCGGTGCTGCAGCGCCTGCCGACCGAACCGTGAAGTGGTATGCCAATGCATTCGACCAGGTGAATGAT
Source organism: Flammeovirgaceae bacterium UBA5867 (assembly GCA_002432545.1). GTDB lineage: Bacteria > Bacteroidota > Bacteroidia > Cytophagales > Cyclobacteriaceae > Ohtaekwangia. The sequence goes on from DJFR01000078.1 coordinate 15,884, forward strand.
ATAAATCCGATAACAACGGTTGATGTTCACGATGGTGATAAACTTTTTGTACGGGTAATTGATATAACAACGGCTCCGCTGAATTGCCATACGCTTCAGGAAGTAAACTTCACGGTAAATCCAAAGCCGGTAGTAATGGCGAAAAGTTTTTACTACTGCGAAGAAGCTTCGGCCGGAACAGGTCGTGTAGATGACATCGATCTGACATTGACTTCAGTAGGCGATGAGATTACCGCGTTACCTGCAGCCGATCGTACGATCACATGGTATACTTCTCAACTCGATGCAGAGAATTCTGTTAACCTGCTCGCGAATCCGAATGATATAGACATCACCACGAACAGTATATATTTTGCCCGCATTGAAAATGTTCATACAGGCTGCTTCAATGTTGTACAGGTAAATCTCGTGGTGAAACCGTTGCCGTCTGATCCGGTGATTACGGGAAAAGAAGATCCTTGTAAAAACGGTTCTGAATTGTTTCGTGTAGGACAGATTGCAGGAGCAACCTATACCTGGACATACCCGCCATCGTTCCAATACCTCGGTGGTGGAAATGCAAATGACTTCTATATACTACTGAGTTTTCCGAATGCTGTAACGGATGATATATCGGTGAAAGTAACCGTGAACGGATGCGAAAGTAATGTCGTTACAAAAACAATCACCGTGTCCGATGATCCACAGGGATATTCTATTGTTCCTCCGAACGTAGATATATGCGAGAATGGTATATATCAGTTCTCCGTTTCGCCAAATAACAGTGGTAGCTCAACCTATAACTGGCAGGTGCTGAAACAGAGCGATGGTTTACCCGGCGGTGGTATAGTTGCTGATGGACAAACAACCGGGATAGTACAGATACAATTTTTGAGTGAAGATGTCTTTGTAAAAGTATCCGAGAGTAATGCTTCAGGATGTACTGGTCCTCCAACACAAATTCCGGTTGCTGTTAACAAACGCCCTGTTATGGACAACGGAACAACGTCTATCTGCAGTGGTGATGTTACGGGAATTATACTGGCAGAGAATGCAACCAGTCCTGTGCCGGCTGTAACATTTGATGTGCAGGTGCCAGCCGTGTTACCGGGTATAACTCCGGTGAACGGACCAACACAAGGTGTACTGGCGCCAAACGGTATAGCCAACGACAGCTATAAGAACCAGACGATAGCACCTGTTCTTTCTCTGCTATACCGCGTGAAGCCGATAAGTGCCGTAGGTTGCGTAGGTGAGGAGAAGAGTATAACGCTGGATATAAAAGCAGAGCCTGTGATGGATGTTACATTGGGCAAAGCCGTGTGTAGCGATAACCCGATTGAAGTAACATTGAAATCAGCAATAGGATTTTTACCTGCTGATAAATTTGTGATAGAGTCCATTGTATACGATGCAGCTGTACTCACACCGCTTACACCACTGCCGGCCACAGGAACATTAACACTCTATAATCCGGATATAATTTATAATCACCGCTGGGAAAATATTACCGGTGCGGATGCCAATGTGATCTATAACATTCGTCCCTATAATTCAACCACGGGCTGTTATGGAAATCCTGCTGTGCCCGTAGTAATAACCATTCAGCGCAAACCACTGGTAACACCGGTTACACTGCCTCCGGTATGCAGTGGCGATGTATTGAATATACCACTCACATCGGTTAACGTGAACAACGCTACATTTATCTGGACCGTATCGCAGGTGAATGGAAATATAGTCGGAGCTACCGGTTCCACAACAAGTGTTATTAACGATAAACTTGTAAACAATAGTCTCGCAGTAGGTACCGTAGTATACGAAGTACGCGCAACCAATCCGTCATCGTCACCGGTGTGTAGCGGTCCGGCCGAGTATATAACCATCACCGTAAGACCTTCACCGGCTATAACTACTCCGTTGAATGAATCGGCATGTTCTGATGGATACGGTGGCAACACCGTTGTAAAGGACCTTACATCTTATCATACACAAATCAGTACAGAGCCGGGTGTAACCTATACCTGGTTTACCGATGAGACCGATTTTGCAGGATCGCAGATTCCTCCTGCACAGATCACAGCCTATACCCTTACCGATGCATTGCCGGTATATGTACGCGTACTGAATCCTGCTGCTACCAGCGGATGCTATAAAGATGCTACGGTAACCTTTGACGTACGACCTACACCACAACTCACGGTTGATCCGGTTGAGACAACCGATCCGCGATTCAATATTACCTGTAATGGTTTGGCAAACGGCCAGGTGGCGGTATCAGCACAATATGGTACGAACCACACCTTTAGTAAAGATGGTACTACGTTTGTACCGGCCGTGTTGTTCTCCAACCTCGGAGCCGGTAATTATATTATCTATACAAAAAATGCAGAAGGTTGCCAGGACTCAGCGCCCGTCAGCATCATTCAACCCGATCCGATTGTGGCGGGGNNTACCCCGACCGTGGTGGATGTGAGTTGTTTTAACGATCCTACACCCGATGGTGAAATTCATATCGCTGCTACCGGTGGAACATCGGCAGCCGGTGGTGATCCGCTGATCTTCTCCCTGCTGCAGGATTCCAACGTTCCGTACGATGCCGTGAACCAGCGCTTCACCGGACTACGGGCTACAACTTATACCGTTCGTATCGAAGACAAGAACGGATGTACCCAGTATATTCCTAACATTGTGGTGAAACAACCGGGGGATATAGCTTTTACCATCGACATCACTTCGGATTACAATGGCTATGATGTAAGCTGTGCCGGACAAACAGATGGTGAGATTAGTGTAGATATAGCATCCATCACCGGAGGAAATCCTGGCTATACATACGTGCTCGATCAGGACCCGTTGAACCTTAGTGGCACTGCCGATGGAAGCTTCCAGGGATTGTCTGCGAATATACTGTATACCATCACCGTAACCGATTCAAAAGGATGTCAGAAGACCTCATTGCCTGAACTGTTGATCGACCCTATACCGTTGTTTGCAGGGGTGGTAGGCTTTGATAAAGATATATGCGAAGGTGCAGACCCTGCAGCCTTCCAGGAATTGTCGCAGCCATTCGGAGGTATTGGTAACTATATATATCGCTGGGAAGAATCAGCCGATAATATAGCATATGCCCCGGCAGCCGGTACAAATAATAATCCTACATACGATCCGCCTCCGTTAACAGACCTGATGTACTACCGCAGGGTAGTGGCTTCCGGTACATGTGCAGAAGATGTAACCGATGTTGTAAAGGTAGTGGTACATACACTGCCGCAGGCAACTTTAACTGCACCGAGTGAAGTGTGTGAGAATGGTTTCTTTACACTCGATTTTAAATTCACTAACGGACAAGCGCCTTACTTCTTTGATTACTCAGATGGTACCACAACGCATAGCCTGGTGGGCGGGGAGGACAGACCTGTACCAATATTGAACTATACTGCTACCAAAACCTTTACGCTTACACATCTCAAGGATTTCTACGGATGTGAACCAGTGTCCTATCCGCTACCGGTAACAGTAAAGATGATCAACATGAACACAAGCTTTACCGTAGCACCGGCAACACCGCAATGTAGCGGAGGTGAATATACCTTTACGTGGACGGTTAACCCGGATGTAGAGTACGTGTGGACCTGGAACGATGGTTCTCCGGATGAAGTGATCCCCGCTATAGCAGGTCCGGCAAGTCCCGTGGTGATGCAGGTGAAGCATATCTTTACCAGTGCCAATGTAGGCGGTAACACCGTTATACCGGTAACACTTACTGCGCGTAGCACTACCGTTGCTGCTTGTGTGAAGCAGTCGGTTGCGCAGAATATCACGATCTATCCAAATATATTCATCAACGTAGCGCCTGACCGCACGCAGATATGCAGCGGTGAGAAAGTGAAATTTGTAAACTCAACCGTAGGAGGTTCCGTACATCGCTGGTTCTATCGCACGCAGGGTGGCGATCCGAATGAAGTTCGTGAAGAGCGCATCTTTGCTACAGCTGCTTCGCAGGAATATACGTTGACGAATACTACGAACCAGACGGTGGTATATGAACTGGTGTACCAGGTAAACAACGGTTCATGTTCCGATGAGATTGTGATGCCGGTAACCGTATACCGTTCGATGGTGGCTGACTTCAATGCTACTTCCATTACCTCGTATACCGGTGGCGAGGCGTTTGCAGATTTCCTCAATACATCACTGCCTGCAAATGATCCTGAATTTAGTTACGAATGGAATTTCGGTACAGCATCTTCGCCCACAACGTTTGACGGCTATACTCCTCCGCAGATCCGCTATACCGCGATCGGTGAAAAAGATATTCACCTGGTGGTAACGAATAAATCTGCAGAAGCGGCAGGGCTTTCATGCTTCAAGAACAAGACGCTGCGTATTGATATACTCCTGCCTCCGCTGGTGGCTTCGTTCAAATATACTCCGCAGACAACGTGTTTCCCCGCAGCTATAACCATCACGGAAAATAATGCAACGGGTGATCTTTATGAGTGGACACTGAAAGATAAAGCAGGTAATACGTTGGTAATTACGAATGAGACACTTCCCGTATTCAAAGTAGCAGCACCCGGAGAGTATACTATATTTCTGAAGACTACAAATTCCATTACCGGCCAGACAGCTGAGTCGGATAACCGGAATACTCCAATCCAGATTATGGACAACCCGTATGCTGCGTTTGAAGTGGTGCCGGATTCCATTGTGTTTGTGCCCGATGAAACCGGTATACAGATGCGTAACAATACACTGCGCGCCAATAACTACCTCTGGGATTTTGATGATGGCGAAACATCAACCGCGGTTCAACCGCAGCATCATTACCAGATCGCGGGTAACTATATCATTACGCTTACGGCCTCCTATAATTTTGGACCGAAAGATTTTGATGGTGATGGCGTGATTGATGGTGACCTGGTTTGTTACGACACGGCTACGCAAGTGATCATTGCTAAAAAAGGTGGTCGCATCAGAATACCGAATGCCTTTACACCGGATGTTACAGGTCCGAATGGCGGGTTTAGCGATGGACTCTTCAATGATGTGTTCCGTCCGATCATGGATGGTGTTGAAGAATTCCAGATGCAGATCTTCGATCGCTGGGGTAATCTCATTTTCGAAAGCAACGATAAGAACCAGGGATGGGATGGCTATGACAAGAACGGACGACTGTTGCCGGCCGGAGTATATGTATATAAAATTATCATGCGTTTGTCTGACGACCAGCGCACAACACAACTAGGGGACGTAACACTTATCCGATAACACAAGATGAAGAACACGATGAAACGATGGATGGGCGTTGCCGTAATGATGATGATGGCGTGTGGAGCAACCGTTGCGCAGGATCCTCAGTTCTCGCAGTATTACCAGGCTCCGCTATATTTGAACCCGGGCTTTACTGGCGTTACTCCGCAGCAGCGGGTTGCCATGAATTACCGGATACAATGGCCAAGTTTGCCGAAAGCCTTTACAACGTACGCAGCTTCGTATGATATTTTTGTAGAAGAACTGCGCAGTGGTTTTGGCTTAATGCTTACTACAGACCAGATGGGTTCTGCCGGATGGCGTACTACAACGGCAGGGCTACTGTATTCGTACAAAGTAAAGATCACAGATAAAGTAGTTTTTTCTCCCGGACTATATTTCGGCTATGGTACGAATGGTATTGATCGAAGTAAAGTGCGGCTGGGGAAAGATCTCGATGTTGAATACGATGTACCCGGTTCATCACTTGATCCGGATGTGGCGCGTATCGGTAACAGTTCCTATTTCGATTTCGGATCGGGCTTTCTTATCTATAGCCGTCAGTTATGGTTTGGTGCTTCGTTTACACACATGAACCGGCCGAGTATATCGGTGTTGAATGAATCAAGCCGGTTGCCGATGAAGACTGCTATACATGCCGGAGCGCGTATCGATCTCAGTGGAGGACCGCGCAACGGTGGGAGAGTTTCTTACCTCACACCTTCTTTTATATACCGTATGCAAGGCAAATCATTTTCGCAATTGGATCTGGGTGTGAACTATCACATCGACCCCGTTTCAGTAGGGTTGTGGTATCGCGGTAAACCTTTTGAGAAAACGGTGGTAAATTCTATTGCGCAGGATGCACTGATCCTGACCCTCGGACTATATTTCAAACAACTCTCCGTTGGCTATAGCTATGATTTTACAATCTCTGAAATGGAGACGGCTTCCGGTGGAGCGCATGAAATTTCACTCGTGTGGGAATTTTCTTCGAAGCCGAGCAATCGCAGCTCAAAAAAGAAGTATAAACTGATACCGTGCCCGACTTTTAACAGCAAGGACGGATTCTGGAATTAAACGATACAGTACAAAGTATATTTAGAGAGGGCTTTCGGTTACAGGAAGCCCTTACTTTTTGATGCCGCTTCTTGCGAAATCTTGTCGGCATTTTCTTTGCCGAGATAGTTATCGATCAGCGAATGTCCAAAGTAAATGAGTGGCGTGAGGAGGATTGCCACCGCGAACTTGTATATATAGTTGGTAATACCAATCGCGACAATCTGCTGGTTTGAGAATATCCCTGCAAAGGCTATATAGAGCACCACGAAGCTGTCTACAAACTGCGATACCAGGGTGGAACCGGTGGCACGCAGCCACAAAAATTTGTTGCCCGTAACGTTGCGCAGTTTATGAAAAACGAAAACATCTACGAGCTGTCCTAAAATAAAAGCCGTGAGCGAGCCTATAATAATGCGCTGGCCTTGTCCGAAGATCTTGCCATACGCATAATCAATGTTAAAGTAATTACCCTGCGGATCTTTGCTATACGCATCAATCCACCAGCCGGCAGGGGGGAGCTTGATCGTGAGAAACAAAACTACAAAGGCATAGGTGATGAGTATAGCTGTAAAGTAACTGATGCGTTTAACACCGGGTTTGCCAAAGTATTCGTTAATCAGGTCGGTGGTGATAAAAACAACCGGCCAGATAATAACGCCTGCCGTCAGGTTGAAGTCCATCGTAAAGCCCAGGATGTTCAGGTTGGCAGGCTGTAGCCCTACCGTTGTTTCGGCTGAGAATATTTTTACACCGATCATCTCCGCCATTAGTGCATTGGTGATGAAGATCCCGGCCAGGATTATAAACAGACGATTTCGTTTTTGTTCAAGGGTAGACTCCATGGCTATGTATATATCTTGCTTCGGTTGAAATTTTCGCTTGTTAAACTATATATTACTCCTGTATCGTGATCTCGTCACCTTCCAGCGCCAACTGCGAATTCAGAAATATAGGCTTCGCTTCTTCCAATATAGGGTTGAGATCTTTATAGCGTGCCGAAAAATGTCCGAGCAATAATTTACTTACGTTGGCCATTTTTGCAATGGTAGCTGCCTGTGCAGCCGTGCTGTGCAGCGTATCTCTTGCTTTCGATTCCTCATCGTTTGCAAAGGTAGCTTCGTGGTATAGCAGGTCGATGTTCCTGATCTGGTCCACCATGCTTACCTGCATGGCAGTATCCGAACAATACGCGTAGCTTCTGGATTTTCGCGCAGACAATGTATAGTCTTCGTTCTTATATTTTATGTTTCCGTTCTCATCCAGTACATCTTCGCCTCTTTTCAAAGAAGCGATCTGCTGGATCAGTATACCGGCCGGAAGTTTCTCTTTGTCGATGCGCCTCAATTTAGGCTTCTCGCGAAACAGAAAACCTGAGCAGCGAATCTTGTGAAGGAGCGGTATTGTCTCTACAGTCACAGCGTCATCTTCAAAAATGATTTTGCGTTCATCTTTTTCGAGACGGTGAAAAATAATCTTGAACGAAGGCGATGACTGCGAGTAGCGAAGTTGTGTAGTAATGATCTCATCCAGTCCGCGGTGACTATATAAATGCAGGTCGTTCGTTCTGCGTTGCAGATGCATGGTAAAGATCAGTCCCATAAGACCGAGGTAATGATCGCCATGCAAATGACTGATGAATATATGATTGATGCGATGGTAGCTTACATCCAGCCGCATGAGCTGCATCTGGGCTGCTTCACCACAATCGATCATAAAATACCGGTTCTGAATTTCCACCAACTGCGTACTGGGGTGCCGCCCGTAAGCCGGCATCGCACCGCTGGAACCGAGTATTGTAATTTTAAAACTCATGCCTGAAGAAATAAAAAGACCAAAACCCGGAGAGCTTTGGTCGTGTAGACGTTACGTTGCTGAACGATTTAGTGATCTCCGCTTTTAAGATCTTTTTCAATCTCGTGCATATAAACAGCATCTATAGCTTCTTCAGCAGTAGGAAGAATGTTCAGTACACTGTCAAGTTGCGAGATCTTGATAAGTTTCAGGGTATGATCGGAAAGAGACGCCAGTACAAAAATACCTCCGTCTTCCTGCATAATACGGTTTCCTACAAGTAAAGCACTGAGACCGGATGAGTCAGTATATTTTACATCGGCCAGATCCAGGATGATGTTCTTCATGCCTTCCGCATGCAACGTAATCAATTCTGATTTCAAACCCGGTGCTACACTGGAATCCAGCTTTTCTTCATGCAGCTTCAGCATGCAGTACTTCTCTTGCTTGTCTATAGTATATTTCATCGCTGTATATAATTTTCGGTTATGCGTTCCAATGGAATGGGTGTCTCATTTGTACACCGGTCTATCTTCCACTTTATAGTAAACTTCAGATCTTCTGACTTTCCAAGTTAACGGAATTTATTGAATTGAGAATGCTTTGCTCAATTCTTTGAGTTATCCCGGTATAATCGACAGAAGCCAGTGCCTCGCCACGCACCTGCTCATACAATTCCTTATAGCGGGCCGAGATAGAGTTCACGATTGCGTCTGTCATTTCCGGTATCTGTTGTCCGTCCTTTCCCTGAAAACCGTTTTCAATAAGCCACTGACGTACAAATTCCTTCGAAAGTTGCTTCTGTGGTTCTCCGGCTTTCTGGCGCGCCTCGTATCCTTCCTTATAAAAATAACGTGACGAATCCGGAGTATGAACTTCATCGATCAGGTAAATCTTGCCCTGGTGTTTACCAAATTCATACTTGGTATCTACCAGAATAAGACCGCGCTCGGCTGCCAGTTCAGTACCCTTGTTGAAAAGTTTAAAGGTATATTCTTCCAGTGTTTTATAGTCGCTCTCGCTTACAATGCCACGCTTCAGTATTTCTTCTCTTGAAATATCTTCATCGTGTCCTACATGTGCTTTGGTTGTGGGAGTGATGATCGGGGTAGGCAGCTTGTCATTTTCTTTCAGACCTTCCGGCAGCGGTACACCACACACCGTTCTTTTGCCAGCTTTATACTCACGCCATGCATGGCCGGCCAGGTATCCGCGCACCACCATCTCCACAGCAAACGGCTCGCACTTGAAGCCGATTGTTACGTTCGGGTCGGGTGTAGCAATAACCCAGTTGGGAACAAGATGTTTGGTGGCCTCGAGATTAAAAGCAGCAATCTGGTTTAAAACTCTTCCTTTATCCGGAATAGCGCGGGGCAGAATAACATCAAAGGCAGAGATCCGGTCGCTGGCAACCATCGCCATACGATCTCCGAAATAATAAACATCGCGAACTTTGCCCTTGTAGAAGCCCGTTTGGCCGGGAAATTTGAAGTTGGTTTCCTTGATTGCCTGCATACTCATAAACTAGATCGGGGGCAAATTAACGAAAGAATTTGAAGATCGGAGCGAACATTTGCAAAACGGATTTGTGTTTATTGACGGGTATAAAACGAAGATACCAGGCGATTGAGGCCTGGTATCTGCAGTGTGATGCTTCCGCTTAAAATTAATTGCTCTCCACGGTCTTCATGTTATCATCCGGAATGCGGTCGATCAGTTTATTGTACGGATCGATACCGGCCTTCACCGGTTTACCCTTCACGGTAAATGTAAAAGTATGCTCGCCTTCGCCCAGCCAGTGCTTCTTTAAATACAGCGGCACTTTCTTTACCATGCCTTTTTCATTTTTACCATCCTCCGTAAAGATGCCGATGTCGATGAGGTCTTTGCCTGTGCCTTTGCCGGTTTCTTTTCCGAGGCCATCGTAGTATAGCTTTCGCGTTTGCACGGTGAGTGTGACTTTATACTGATCATCCTTCAACGGTTCAGATACTGCTTTTGTAATACGGTTCTCGTAGAGTGCTATCTTTTCGAACGAGTCGTCAATGAAGTATTGCAATGAATCCGGCGTAGCCTGTTTAATATAGCTATACCATTCGCGCGAAGTAGCAAACGGAGGCTTCTGGCGAAATGCAGCGGTATCAATAAATTTGCGGAACGCGCCATTCAATCGTTCTTCACCAATCAGGTCTTGCAATGCATAGAGTATAAGCGATCCTTTTTCATACCATATATATGAACGCGAATCATTCTCCAGCAAGGTAGCTTCAAACTTATCTTCACCGGCACGGCCGCGCAGGTAGCGATCCAGGCTATATTTCAAACGGTTCTGCATACAGTCGACACCATACTCATGGTGCAATACCATCAGCGAAGAGTACTCCGCCATCGACTCGGAGATCTGGTTGGCTCCGCGCGTGGCAGATGGTGTTACCTGGTGGCCCCACCACTGGTGTGCTACTTCGTGTGCTGTAACATAAAATGTATAGTCGGTATCATCCGGATCGCTATAGTCTGCTACCCAGCCAAAGCTTTCGGTATAGGGTACTGTATTCGGAAAGGACTGTGCAAAACCTGCGTACCGCGGAAACTCCAGGATGCGCATTTGTTTATATTGATACGGGCGGAAGTTCGTGGAGAAATAATCCATCGATGCCTTCACTGAACTTACAAAACGATCAAGGTTATAACCGTGATCAGGATGATGGTATATTTCGATATTTACCACTTCTCCGTTTTTACCTTTCCATACATCGCGATGCACGGCATAGCGGGCAGAAGATATATTGAAGAAGAGATCCATCTCACCTTCCATTTTGTAGTGGTAATACTTTCGTCCGTTTTCAGTCCATTCTTTTTGAAGATAGCCCGGTGCTAATGCGATCTGGTCTTCGTCTGTGCTCACAGTAGCTTCGAATGTTACATAGTCCGCATCATCGTTGAAGAGTAAATTACGCAAGCCATGCGGATCGGTCTGGGGCGGAAGCGTGTAGTCTTTCTTCGGCAAACCATGCTTCTTCCGTTCTTTATCGCTGTCAATAGGATCGCCCGGATATCCGAACGAAGGAAATATACCCAGATCGAAGAAAGTTCCGTTGTAAACAATTTGCCGGCCGAGACCGCTGTTCGGAAATCCTTTATACCCGGCATCCATCGTAATGTCCATCGTCATCGTGTCGCCCGGTTGCATCGTCTTCGGTATTTTGTAAATGAAGAAACGATTGGCTTTGTCTTCCATCAGGAGTTTGGGTTCGGCTCCATCAATAGAAAGTTTCTCGATGATCGTATGATCCACCGGACTGCTGATGTTCAGGATGAGTGAATCGATAGGCCTGGTACTCTTGTTTACAATTGTGAAAATACCAGCGGCTTTTGTAGTGCGATTCTGTGGGTATATAGCGATGTTAACTTTTACATCGGTTACTTTAGGCTGCGCGGTAAACTCGTACTTCTTGTATTTCTTTTCAAAGTCTGCACCAATGTTTCGGCTCTCTTTCGCAGTATAATATTTATTAAGAACGCTTATGTTGTAGTATATAAATATACCGCTGCCGATCCAGAGTAAAGTAAACACGGTAAGCGAGGTAGCCGAGAGACCATTGAACCGTTGTTTGGCAATCTGCCATCGCGTTACAAAACTGGTTTCAGCTCCGCGATTCCAGAATAAATTGCCGATGATCAGAAATATAGCACCAAGACTTAACCAGTACAGATTGAACCACGAAATGGATTTCAGAAAATGTCCGAATCCATTCATGTCGGATATGCGATATTCCGGGATATAGCTATAGAAGAAAAGATTGTAGTTCAGTTCTGCAAAGTTACGCAGGCCAAACAATGCTACCCATATACCAATGGAAACAACATGCCCGACAAATTTATTGTTGATGAGTATATGTACAATGAAGGCGAGCATCACCAGCTGAATATACTCCGGGAATTCGATCAGGTACAGGTCGGTAAAGTACATGCCGAACTCAAAATTGAAATATCCTTTTACAACCTGGTTCAATACTCCGCAGATCACCACGAGGTTCACCAATACAAAACTGATCAGGATAAGCGACAGGAATTTAGAACCGTAAACAACCCAGTTCGGAATCGGCAGGGCATCTGCAATGTTGGCGTAGTTCACACTTTTATCACGATGCACAACTTCACCGGTATAAAAAATTATAATGATAAAGACGAAGATGATGTAGTTGTAGTCTTTCACCTCCAGCATATAGTATGTGAGCGGGAGGGAAGGTGTACCAAAAATAGGCGAACCAAACCAGCCATCGAGGAAGAGGAACAATACGCCCGCCAGGAGTATTGCGATAAAATAAAAGTCTTTTGCAATGTTACCGAACTCCAGTAGTGCCAACCTGAAGAGTTTACGGAAATATATACTTTGTGAATATACTTTTTGCACGACAGGCAGATCGGACAGCGATCGACCTTTACGCTCAACCTCTTCTTCTTTTCTGATCTTGCCGGCCGATACTTCGAGCATGCTCCGGAAGGAGAAACGGAAGAATGTAAACGCAAACAAGAGCAGACTGATGCCGATCCACAGGATACGATTCAGGAGGAAGTTTCCTTCCAACGGTATCAACCCTGTATTCTGTTCAGTGGGCGTCCAGTATTTGGTAGCGTTGATATAGGTTGTGAGTGCATACGGGTCCAGTATATCTACCAGGTCTTTATTGTCCAGGTCCTGCGTAAGTGCATTGGCAAGCAGATAGCCGATAAAAAGAATTACACTCCCTACATAGGTCACTACAATTTTTCGTGTGAGTGCCACCAGTGCAAAGAACACGGTACCCGTAAAGAACAGGTTGGGTATATTTAATACGAGTGTGTTGTA